>JAJZDO010000210.1 GCA_021805955.1 Acidobacteriota bacterium | reverse complement strand
CCACGACCACCTTGACGGCATTCGGATTACTTATGTCGTCCGCAGGACAACGAGTCATCACGGTTGAAACGTATGCCTCAGCGTTCTGAAAGGGACGCAGCAAAGCATGGAAATGTTCAGGGCGAAGGAGAGGCTCATCGCCCTGGATGTTGACGAAAATATCGTTGGCTTCGACACGCACATCTTCGTGCATCAACTGTTGTGCCACGGCATGTACTCGGTCCGTACCGCTGGGCAGATCGGACGATGTCAGGCGGACCTCCCATTCCTGGGCGCGGCAAAGTTCAGCCACTTCGTCAGCATCCGTAGCAATGATCAAGCGATCGAAGATGCGGGCCTGAGCAGCGGCCTGATATACCCACGCCAGCATCGGCTTGCCGGCAATCTCTCGCAGTACCTTGCGCGGTAGACGCGTGGAGGCAAGACGCGCCGGGATGACGCCGATCACCTGGGTGGTATGCAGATCGGAAGACACGAACATGCAAGTTCGAGTCTAACCGAGAGCCAAGGGAAAGCGAATTGGTTTAGCGCTCCAGTTCTACCAGGCGAAGCACTTTTTCGCTCCGATTCTGGTCAACGGCCTGCCGAATGCGGAAACCGGACAGGCCGGGATTCACGTCACCAGCGACCGCCAGCAGGATGTAACCGGCGAGCTGCAGTGGAGCGTGATCAGCATGGTGGGCGAGGTGCTCCGACAGGGTTCCAAGCAGATTGAATACCCCCAGAAGTGCCCCGTGCAAAGCGTGGCTTCTACTGGACGCCACTGGACGCATAAAGACGAAAACCCCAGCATTCACTGGGGTTCTATAGGAATCAATGGATCTTCTTGGGAGAGAAGGATTCCTATCGCGAAATAAGAATATCTATATCAATGACTTACAGAATAGGCAATCAAACATACCCCCAAATGTACCCCCAATCAAACGGCGTAGAGCATGATTCACGCGGACAGTTCGTTGTCTGGATGCACTCCGGCGAGAATACTCCGAGTCGTTTTGCTCTGCCGCCGGGAGCGGCTGCCCGCTGCGGCGGGCGTCAAGGGGGTAGGGGGCGCTTTCAGCGCACTCCATTAGGTCTACCAGCACATATTGCAATTTCTTCATTCTGCGATGTTGGCAGAAATTGGCAATCGGGTTAGTTGTACGGGTACGGGCATCGGAATGGTTGCGACACCTTTCGCTATCAAGTCCCGTAGGCCATGACGAACGAAAGCCATAACCGAGATGCCCGGTAATACTCCGCCAGCGAGATGAGTGCTTGTAAGATGGGTGCAACCGTATTTTGATCTGAATCTTGCTGAATCTCTTGGGGTTCCTGTGCCAGAAACGCCTGAGCAGAAAGCTCGTATTGAAATTGACGCGAACCTTGCCGCCGCCGGATGGCTGGTGCAGAAGCGGGTTGAGCTTGACCTCACCGCTGCGCGTGGCGTGGCTGTGTGCGAATTCCCCATGAAAACAGGCTTTGGCTTTGCAGATTACTTGCTCTATGTAGATCGCAAGGCGATTGGAGCAGTTGAGGCTAAGGCAGATGGAACGCTCACAGGCGTTGAGGCTCAAACTGCCAAGTATGGCGCTGGTCTGCCAGACAATCTCCCCGCCTATAAGCGCCCGTTGCCATTCCTATTTGAATCCAATGGCGCAGTTACCTTTTTCACAAATGGACTTGACCCCCTTCCGCGCAGCCGTCAAGTCTTCAACTTCCCCAAGCCGGAAACTCTTCTGGAACTGGTCAATCAGCCATGCCAGCTACGGGAGCGCCTGCAAACTCTCCCAGCATTGGATGAAACAGGCCTCTGGGGTGTTCAGACTCGCGCTATCAAAAACCTGGAAGTTTCCTTTGCAAACGCCTCACCCCGCGCCCTCATTCAAATGGCGACTGGCTCTGGCAAAACTTTTACCGCCGTCAATATCGCCTATCGCCTCATTAAGTACGCTGGTGCGAAGCGCATCCTCTTTTTGGTTGACCGTGCAAACCTGGGCAAGCAAATAGAGGATGAGTTTGCGAACTTTGAGCCGCCAGACGACCCCCGCAAGTTCCCCCAGCTTTATACGCTTCAACGGCTCAAGACAAACTCAATCAACCCTGCATCCAAGGTGGTCATTACTACCATTCAGCGCCTCTATTCCATGCTCAAGGGTGATCCTGAGTTTGATGCTGGCAACGAAGAGGGTTCCAGCTTTGACGCTGCAAAGCCGTGGCTAGGCGAGCCGCCAGACGTAGCCTACAATCCTGCCATTCCGCCAGAGTTCTTTGATTTCATCATTGTGGATGAGTGCCACCGCTCCATCTATGAGTTATGGAGCCAGGTGCTGCTTTACTTTGATTCTTTCCTTATCGGGCTTACTGCTACACCCGCTGGCAAGACCATCGGATTTTTCAAACAGAATATGGTCATGGAGTACAGCCATACAGATGCCGTGGCGGATAGCGTGAATGTGGGCTTTGATGTGTACCGCATTCGCACCAAAATCACAGAACAGGGCGACACCATAGACGCTGGCAAAACAGGCGTTTTTGTAGATAAGCGCCACAAGCTCACCCGTGCCGAGCGGCTGGAGCTGCTCAATCAAGACCTGACCTACACCGCCAACAGTTTGGATAGGGATGTAGTCAGCGAGAGCCAGATTCGCACTGTCCTGCAAGAGTTCCGTGACAAGACTCTGCCAACCTGCTTCCCCGGACGCGAAGAAGTTCCCAAGACGCTCATCTTTGCCAAGGATGATTCCCACGCCGATGATATTGTCCGCATTGCCCGCGAAGTCTTCCACCAGAGCAATGATTTCTGCCAGAAGATTACCTATCGCACGGGCTTTACCCGTATCACAAAAAAAATTGTCAATGAAGATGGCAAAGAGCAAGAGGTAACGGACTGGGTAAAGACAGATACACTTTCGCCGGATGAGATTCTCGGCAACTTCCGCAATGACTATTTCCCGCGCATCGCGGTCACTGTGGATATGATCTCTACCGGAACCGATGTAAAGCCGATTGAATGCGTCTTCTTCATGCGGAATGTTAAGTCTTCTGGCTACTATGAGCAGATGAAGGGCAGAGGCGTTCGCGTTCTCTCCGCTGAAAAGCTCCGCGAAGTCTCTCCCAGCGCAAAGAACGGCAAAGAGCGCTTCATCATTGTGGATGCAGTGGGAGTCTGTGAGCAGGACAAAACCGAATCCTGCACTCTCAATCGCAAGCCCTCAGCCACCCTGCCAGAGTTGCTGGAGTACGTTGCGCAGGGCGGTTTGGATGAGGATGCGCTGCTCACCCTTGCAGATCGCCTCTCCCGACTTCAGCGCCAATTCACCCCGGCCCAGCTTGCAGAGCTAAGGGAGTTGGCTGGCGGCAAATCTCTCTCTGCAATCTCGCATGACCTCATGGATGCCTGTGCCGCAGACAAGCAGATTGAAGCCGCCCAGCAGCTTGCTGGCAGTGGAAGCCAGCCAACAGAGAAGCAACTCAAGGCAGCATCTGAGCAGCTTGCACAGCAGGCCGTCACCCCTCTGCACAAAGCCGCGTTCCGCCGCCGCATTCTGGAGATTCGCACTCAGAATGAGCAGGTCATTGATCGCCACAACATTGATGAGGTGCTTTATTCCGGTTTTGATGCTGCTGCTGTTGAGAAGGCGCAAACCAAGGTGCAGGACTTCCGTAAGTGGATTGAGCAGAATCACAGCCAGCTTACAGCCCTTGAAATCCTCTACTCAGGAACCCGCCCGCTCAAAATCACGCTTGCGGACCTTCGCAAGTTGAAGGATGCGCTTGCAGTGCCGCCCCTTGCCGTAACCCCTACGCAGCTCTGGTCTGCATTCCAGGCGGTAGAGTCGGACAAGGTAAAGGGCAAGGGCGGAGAGGTTCTGGCGGATTTGGTCAATCTGGTTCGCCATGCGCTCATTCCTGCGCTTACTCTTGTGCCTTACCGGGAAGAGTTGCACGAGCGCTATGAGGCGTGGCTTCAGGAGCGAAATGCCGCGCAGACCTTTACACCCGAGCAGCGCGAATGGCTCGACGGCATGGCTATACACATTGCCAATAGCCTCAGCATTGAACCCGCAGACTTTGAAGATGGATGGTTTGGGCAGCATGGCAGCATTGGCAAGGCTCACGCGCTCTTTGGTGCGCAATTGCCTGTACTCTTAGCAGAAATGAATGAGAGGCTGGTTGCGTGAGTAAGGTTCAAGACAAACTGCCGAGCGGTTGGGCAGAAGCAACGATTGAAGATATTTTTGAAACGCTGGAGGATGGCCGCACCCTGCATCAAGGCTGGAGTCCGCAGTGCGAGTCGTTTCCATCACAAGACGAGAAAGTATGGGGAGCGCTTAGAACTACTGCAATTCAAGCAGGTCGCTTCTGTCCAGAGCACAACAAGCAGCTTCCGGCTCATCTCGCGCCACGTCCTGTCATTGAGGTAAAAGCTGGAGATATATTACTGACCTGCGCGGGGCCAAGGTCACGGTGCGGCATAGCTTGCCTTGTACGCAATACTCGGAAAAGGTTAATGATTTCGGGAAAGATGTACAGGTTTCGAGTTCCTGAAAAAGAGATTGATGCCCGTTATGTAGAGGCTTATTTGCAGACAACAGCAGCGCAGATGGCCATTGATGCTATGAAAACTGGCGGCAGTGATAGTGGATTGAATCTCACGCATGAGCGATTTCGTCCGCTACGCATTCCAATCGCACCGCGCAATGAGCAGCAACGTATCGCAGATACTCTCGATGAGTTGCTCTCTGACTTGGATGCGGGCGGGGATGCATTGCATAGCGCGAAGGCAAAGCTGGCGCTTTATCGCGCCTCTGTGCTCAAGGCGGCAGTGCAGGGTGATCTAACGGCAGAGTGGCGCAAGCAGCACCCCGATGCAGAACCCGCTACGGAATTGCTCAAGCGCATCCTCAAAGAGCGCCGCCAGCGCTGGGAGCAAGAGCAACTCCGCAAGTTCGCTGATGCTAGCAAGACTCCACCCGCCAACTGGAAAGCAAAATACAAAGAACCCATCACCCCAGATAAAACCAACCTTCCAAAACTTCCTAAAGACTGGTGCTGGGTAAGTCTTGACGCACTGTTGCGAGAGCAGTTAAGGAACGGTCATTCATCCAAGGCCACGTTATCGGGAGATGGAGTACCAACTTTCACCCTTTCAGCCGTCACTTACGGGGATTTTTCAGACTCAAACATCAAGTTCACAAGCGCAAACCCTGCAAAGGTCACAGACCTATGGGTTCAACCAGATGATATTTTCATTGAGAGATCAAACACGCCGGAGCTTGTTGGTACGGCGAGACATTACAAAGGTGAGCCAAACACCGCAATTTTCCCCGACCTGCTTATTAGAGTAAGAACGTCATCTCTCGTATTGACTTCGTTTATTGCAGCGATTTTGCAAGCCAACGATAGCAGAAGGTTTTTCCAAGCTCGCGCACAGGGTGTATCGGGCAGTATGCCAAAAATTGATCAGTCGGTTATTGAAAGCCTTCCTGTTCCTCTATGTTCGTTGGAGGAGCAGGCGCAAATAATGGAAAGCTTAGACGATCAGATGTCAGTTTTAGACCATCTTGAAGTTCAGATTTCTGAGAAAAATAGTGTAAGCAGAGCTATACGTCAGTCGGTTCTTCACCATGCTTTTACTGGAAAGCTTGCACCACAAGACCCAAACGATGAACTAGCCAGCGAGTTGCTGAAGCGCATTGCAATAGAGCGAGAGAAGAGCAAAAAGCAGAAAGCGCCCCACCTGCAAAAACAAAAAGCAAAGAAGCAGAAGAGAGTGAAGTAATGGACGCATCGGTCATTGGAAAACGCGCATGGAGTTACGCCGGAGTCTTGCAAGATGCAGGGCTGAGCTGCTTTGAGTATGTAGAGCAGTTGACGCTGCTGCTTTTCCTCAAGATGGATGACCAGCAGGCAGAGCCGCCCTACAACCGTAAATCGTTAGTGCCAGCCAAGTTGGGATGGAAGGCTCTGCTTCCGCTGGAAGGCGCATTTCTGGAAGAGAAGTACCGCGAGATTCTGGAGCAGCTTTCCCTCAAGCCCGGAATGCTGGGAGTGATCTTCAAAAGTGCCCGTTGCGAAATCAACAGTCCCGCGCTCCTGAAGCAGCTCATAGTCAACCTGATAGACAAGGTGGACTGGCTTAGCTTGCCTGTGGATGTGAAGGGAACCATCTACGAAGAATTGCTGCAACGCTCCGCCGCAGAGTCTGCGCGTGGCGCTGGTCAATACTTCACCCCGCGCCCTGTGATTCAAACCATGTGTGAAGTGACGCAGCCAACCCCCAAAGACACCATCTGCGACCCGGCAGCCGGAACAGGCGGCTTCCTGTGCAATGCCTATCAGTATGTTCTTGACCGCCATGAGAAAATCCTTGACCGCGACCAGAAGCGCTCTTTGAAAGAAGACCTTGTGGAAGGGATGGAGCTATCTCCCAAGGTTGGCCGCATGTGCGCAATGAATCTCTCCCTGCATGGCATAGGCGGTGACAAGGTAGTGATTCATCCGGGACACGATAGCCTTTCAGCACCGTGGAGCCGGGAATACAGCATGGTGCTAGCGAATCCTCCCTTCGGCAAAAAGCAGAGCCTGCTTTTTGTGAACGAAGAAGGCGACATGGAGAAAGATGACCAGATCATCTTCCGTGAAGCTTCTGGACTTCCACCAGCAACAAGCAGCTTAATTTTGTGCAGCACATCTATTCGCTGCTGAAGATTGATGGCCGCGCTGGTGTTGTTGTGCCGGATAACGTGTTGTTTGAGGGTGGCGCTGGGGAAAAGGTGAGGCGCAATCTGCTGCAAAAGTGTTGCGTTCACACACTGCTGCGCCTGCCTACGGGCATCTGGTATTCGCCGGGAGTCAAGGCGAATGTTCTCTTCTTTGAAAAAAAGGAAGGCCGCGCAGAGGCATGGACAGACAAGCTCTGGGTTTACGATCTGCGAACGAACATGCACTTCACTTTGAAGCAGTCGCCAATCCAGCGCAAGGATTTTGATGAATTTGTAGTGTGTTACAAGCCAGGAAAGCCGCACCAGCGCAAGCAGACATGGAGCGAAGCGAACCCGGAGGGCCGCTGGCGCTGCTATGACTATGATGACCTGCTGAAGCGCGACAAGCTAAGCCTTGACCTCTTCTGGATTAAAGACAAGAGCCTGACAGATACGGACTCGCTGCCCGCGCCAGAGGTGCTGGCGCAAGAAGTGATTGACGATCTTGAAGCCGCCCTTGAGCAATTCACCAAAATCGCAGCACGGCTAAGCAGCAAGACAAGGGTATAAAGGGATGAGGTTTTGAAGGTCTTTGAAGTGTAAGGGGGCGAGATGACGCGTCATTACTCCACGAAAGACTTCTTCCGGCAGATGCCGAACACTCTGCTTGACCGCTACTTTGCCGCGAAGGGTGTGCTTTCTGAACTTGATTTTGCGGCCATGAAGGACACGCAGCCGAAGGAGTTGCTCGCGGCATGGCTGGACTTGCCGGATGACAAGCGAAACCGGATGGAAGCAGAGTTCCGGGAGATCTTCGAGATGAGCTGCGAAAAGGGATTTTGCGCAATCCGCGATGAGGCGGAGTGGCAATTACGCGCAGACCCGCAAAAATTCACAGAATTTGTCGAGAAGTTGTCCGCGTTGGCTAGCCACTCTGAACGGGCAATCGTCACATTCCTTGACCATTTTGAATTTTGGGAGGGGGCAACCCTCTTTTATCACGCCGATTCGTTGTCGTATTGGCGCAAGCGGAAGAACCTGCCGCACACGCCGATTGCGCTGGACATGGCCAGCCGAGCGGAATTGGCCCAGATGATAAGCAACTACTTTCACCATGCCGAAGGGCGGGGGAAGAATTGCGTGGTTGAACTGCTCCGCCGTGGCGAGCGGGATTACTTCTTTGCCTATCCCGAAGATTATTCGCAAGAGAGTATTGAGTGGGTGCAGGGGGAGTTTGCCAGAAGGCCGCACAATCCTGCCTTTGAGGTGATCTATGTCTACTCGCAACAAGAAGGTTCGCTTGACCTGAACTTTCGTGGCCCGCGTAAAAATATGGAACCCTTGCAGGCAATGTTCGCCTCAGCCATTCTCAAGCTGGATGAACTACCCACAGACCCGGATGACGAGAGGGTATACGACCTGTCTCCACTGCTGAGTAGGGATTTTAGTTTTGTATTCGACACAAGCAGCGGCATTCAGAGCGTATCGGTAAAAAAGTTGAGGCTTTCCTCCAGAGTGAAGAAGGGCGACCGCATCACTCTGGAAGCCAGTGTGTCTTATAACTCAAAAGCGGTTTATGACTTACTGGATAAGATCAGCAAGTCTCTGTCTCTGCCTTTGTACAGCGTCACACTGGTGGAACTAGTGGCAACTGTGTTGGTAGACGCGAAAAAGCCTCCAAAGGCGATAACAATTCGCATTACTCACCCGAATTCGTGTTCGTTGAAGTATGACGAATTGGACGTGAAGCTGCGCGAGATGCTGGAAGCCTCTGGGATTGAACCCAAAGAACCAAATGAGGAGCAAGAAGCTGCTGACGCTGCGGAGCCAGCCGAGGCATGACACCGATGGATGCAATCCTTGAGTTGCTGGCACGGGTGGGAGCTAGCAACGGGGCTACCGTGCTGGTGAGCGAAGAGGAACTGAGCCATTGGCCTGAAGCTGCTGTCCATGCCATGAAATCGCAAAAGCTGCTTGTAAAGGCGAGTCCGGCAGCCAGCGTGGTGTGCCCTGGCTGTGAGCAGGAATGTTTCATGCCCGTACATACTCGAAATCACGAGACACGCGGCCCGGCATCGTTTATTGTGTGTGACAAGCGGGATGATATTAACCGGGTGGCCGTGCCTGGTGAGCGGCTGAGGCAATGGCGGTGCGGTATAGATGCCGTGTGCGGGTTTATCGCGCAGAGCTTGGGATTGCGCCCGGACAATCGGCGTGCAAGCGGCGCTGGACTATGGGAAATTGGCATCGCTGCCGGTGACAAGCGCCACCAGATGCTTTGCCTCAAAGCCGATGGCGGGTTGAGCTTGATTGTCGGGAACAATGCGTTATCTTTGGCTGAGTTCATACGCTACCATGACGGCGCGTATTTGATGGACAGCGTCACGATCCGGCAACTGGTGGATTCTGCGACCACGGCAGACAGTCGTTACACGCCCAGCAATGCCCGGCGCGAAGCGCGCAAGCTGGACACGCAAACCATGTATGAAAGCTGGCAGAAAGAATACCGGGCATTGAAGAAGAGACGCCCGGAAATGTCCGATGTTTGGTGCTCGCGGCAGATTGCAAGGATGGACATTGCCAAGAACAGCAGCCCAGAAACGATTCGCAAGCACATGAAAAAGTAAAAACTTGGGCGGAATTTTTTCGCCCAGCCCGCACACCTGTTGACCCGCCGTTTTCCGCTATTCCCGCGCATTAACCGACACCGGCGCTATTCAGAACGTCTGTCTTCACAACCCCAACCAGTTGATGTTTCAGCGAATTCCTCGCCCATGCGTGGATTGATCCGGTGATTTTATCGCCCAAATCGCCCAGCTACGGTTTGTCTTGAGCACTCCTATATCGCTCCACGAGGTTTGAAGATGACCGACACGATACTGCGGCTACCCGCCGTCAAAACGAACACGGGTCTATCGCGCAGCACCATCTACCTGCGCGTCGCACAAGGCGAGTTCCCTAAACCGGTAAGCCTGGGCGGTCGCGCCGTGGGCTGGCCTGCCAGCGAAGTTGCCGCGTTGAACTCTGCCCGGATTGCAGGAAAATCCAATGCGGAAATCCGCGATCTGGTGGCGAAACTGGAAGCGGCCCGCAAGACTGTGGCGTAGGGCGGTCAACACCATGCGCAAGCGCCGCCCTAACTACCGGCTGGTAAAAATCCATCGCAGCTACACGGTGGAAGAAGTTGCCAATTTGTTCGGCACTCACAAAAATACCGTGCGCGAGTGGGTGAAGGCTGGATTGCCGACCTGTGACAGGAAACGCCCGATGCTGGTTTTAGGCCGGGAGCTTGTCGCATTTCTTCAGACACGCCGGACGAAAAACAAGCGGCCCTGTCAGTCGGGAGAAATCTACTGTGTGCGCTGCCGTGCTCCGAAAGCGCCTGCCGGGGACATGGCGGAGTACCAGCCGGTGACTGCCTCTTTGGGAAACCTAATTGGCATCTGCCCGGACTGCGAAGGGATGATCTACCGGCGCGTCAGTTTAGTGAAACTGCCACAGATTCAGGGGAAATTGAACGTCACGTTTTCGGAGGCACAGCGACAAGTAAGCGAGAGTGTTGAACCCACCGTAAACCTTGACTTGGAATAGGGGCAAGCAACCATGACGAAACACAACGCGGAAAACGAGCGCATCAAGCGCAAATACTTTGCCTATCTGAAGGCAGCCAAGCGCCACAGCGAGCCGACCGTGGATGCCGCTGCAAAGGCGCTGAGCCGGTTTGAAGAGTA
This sequence comes from Acidobacteriota bacterium, assembly GCA_021805955.1. The sequence continues at coordinate 10,376 of JAJZDO010000210.1, read as the reverse complement.
CACCCGGTACCGGGATTTCAAGGCATTTCACACGGAGCAAGCGATTGCGTTCAAGAGGCATCTGGCGGAGCAAACAGGGCAGCGGTCCGGCGAAAAATTGAGCAAGGCAACGCTGCACGCCACGCTGACGCAACTGAAACGATTCTTCCAATGGCTTTCGCGGGAACCCGGCTATAAGTCGCATATTCAGTATTCCGATGCCGAGTATTTCAATCTTTCCGAGAAGGACACGCGCATTGCTACAGCGCACCGGGAACAAAAATCGCCAACATTAGAACAGATCAAACATGTCATTCAGGCCATGCCAGTCCTGACAGAGATTGAGCGCCGCAACCGCGCTCTGGTGGCCTTCACTCTATTGACGGGTGCGCGGGACTCGGCGATTGCATCGATGAGGCTGAAGCATGTGGACTTGAAAGAAGGTTGCATTCACCAGGATGCACGCGAGGTGAAGACGAAATTCAGCAAGACGTTTACCACTTATTACTTCCCGGTCGGCGAAGAGGTTCGGCAGATTGTGACGGAATGGGTACGGTTTCTGCGGGAAGATAAGCTGTGGTGCAATGACGACCCGCTTTTCCCGGCAACGCGCATCGTGCTAGGGAGCACGCGCCAGTTTGAAGCAGCCGGATTGGAGCGAAAACACTGGAGCACTGCTTCGCCAATTCGGACGATCTTTCGTGAGGCATTCGAGCGTGCGGGCCTTCCGTATTTTCATCCGCACAGCCTGCGGAAGACGCTGGCCCGGCTGGGCGAGCAAGTCTGCCAATCACCGGAAGATTTCAAGGCGTGGAGCCAGAATCTTGGGCATGAACAGGTTTTGACGACTTTTCTGAACTATGGCTCCGTGGCATGTGACCGGCAAGGTGAAATCATCCGGGGATTGACAGGCTCCAAGCAGCCCATGCAATCGAATGTTGAAGAAATCGCGGATGCAGTGTTCAAGAAAATTCAGAGTGCCGGAGCGAAGTCTCCAGCAACACTGTAGGCTGCTTCCACTATGCCGCAGAGCCACGGAACGGCAACACCTTGCCGCCGCGCTGGGTTTGCTCCAGAAAATCTGCCCAGTCCTGCATCATTCTGGCGCGTGGCTCCAGATACCGCGCATGGTTGTACGCGGCGCTCACGGCATTGCGCGGCGCGTGGGCAAGCTGCAATTCAATGTGCTCGTGCGCGTAGCCTTGCTCGTGCAGGACTGTGGAAGCGAGTCCCCGGAAGCCATGTCCCGTCATTCGGCCCTTGTATCCCATGCGCTCCAGTGCTTTCAGAATAGTGTTGTTACTCATGGACTTCTTGGCGTTGCGGTCTCCGGGAAAGAGCCATTCGCTTTCCCCCGTCAGTGTCCGCAAGGTATCCAGAACATCCAATGCCTGCTTTGCCAGCGGCACAATATGCGGAGTACGCATCTTCATGCGTTCGGCGGGAATGTTCCAGCGGGCTGCCTCGATATCGAACTCGGCCCACCTTGCCCCGATCAATTCACTGGTACGGACAAACGTGAAGGCCATCAGCTTCAAGGCCAGCCGCGTAACGTGCGTGCCGCGATAGACCTCGATAGAGCGCAGCAGGCTGGGCAGTTCCTTGGCATCGATGCGGACATAGTTGACCTTGCGCGTGGACTGCAAAATGTCGCTGGGGCGGATTTCGCTGGCCGGATTACGCTTGGTGTAGCCGTGGGCAATGGCATAGCGAAACACCTGCCCAGCGGTCTCCAGAGCACGCTTGGCGATGTCCCGCGCACCGCGCTTTTCAATGGCCTTGGTCATCGCCACCAGTTCCGGCGCTTCAATCTCTGCAATGGGCCGCGCACCAAGGTTGGGCAGGATATCGGCTTCCATGCGCCGCTTCACGTAGTCCGCATGGCGGGGACTCTTTCCGTGCCTCCAATGTTCCAGCCAGCGTAAAGAGACGCTTTGAAAGGAATTTTCCGCTGCCGACTTCTCGGCCTTGCGCTGCACCATTGGGTCTACGCCGGAAGCCAGCAGTTTACGAGCCTCAGCGTGGCGCTCTCTGGCCAGCGACAAGGGCACATCTGGATACTTGCCAAAGGACATGAGTTTTTCTTTGCCTTCATGCCGGTATTTCCAGCGCCAGAGCTTGCCCCCTGCTGGCGTGATCCAGAGATACAGACCGCCGCCGTCGCTCAGACGGTATGCTGTGTCTTTTTCTTTGGCCTTGCGAACCCCTGTATCGGTTAGCGCCATTTTCCCTCCAGAAATCCCCGCTCAGGGAAAATACCCCCAGTGGCATCTGGCTTCCATAGTACCCCCTTGGGCATAAAAAGACGAAATCCCCAGTATTCACTGAGGTTTTTCTGTGTCCATCGGATGTTATTGGATTTCCTAAAACAAGTAAATGGCGGAGAGGGGGGGATTCGAACCCCCGATAGCCTTGCGACTATGTCTGATTTCGAGTCAGGTGCATTCAACCGGGCTCTGCCACCTCTCCGTACTTCTATCTTACCTAAAATCAATCGCTTCCGAAAACTGCTGCTCCTTGGTTTTATGCCCCAACAACAGCACCGTACCGTAAACCGTGACGTGACTCATTTCGCTTGTTCACGATGGCACCAATGTGTGTGATCGAAGGGTGCTGATAGCGGGCGACAATTCGAAGTACCGAGCGTGTTGCCTCATTCAGGAATGTTACCGTGTGTGCCTCATGAAAATGTTACCGTCAAGATGTTCGATTGCGTTTAGCGGAGCCTGAACGAAGGCGAGCGTAGCGAGCCACGCTTGATCATTCTTTTGATATGGTCCGCTTCTTGTTAATTGAATGCCATGATCTTTGCAGTAATCGAACAGCGTGTCATTCAGAAAAGCACTGTCATTATCAGTATCAAGACCCAGCAACCGAAATGGCAGTCTCGTCTGCACTCCCTCGACGGCTTCTACGATCAAAGACTGCTCTCTGACAGGCAGGGCGACGCACTCCGTCCATCCTGAAGCCACGTCTGTCATTACCAGGCTGTGAACAACAGATCCTTCGTTGCGTTCTCCACAATGGACGACCATGTCCATTTCAAAAAAGCCGGGTGTGGCTTCTCCCCAATCCGCAAAGGTGCGAACCGGAACGAGCTTCTCAATCCGATTCTGCACAACTGACTTCTTCTTGCGCCCACCGGATGCATGTTCCCGAATTGTGCGGAGGCGGCGGTCGATCGTTGCGGCGCTCATGGCCAATATCTTTAAGCGAACGGATTCGTCAAGCTTTATGTGGCCATGTTTCTGCATCGAATCGCCCCACGAGTGCAAGCTGGTCGAAGAAACGCTGGCCGGAAGCTTCCTCGACGAACTCCCGACGCGGCTGATCGGCGACAAGGCTTACGACTCGGACCGGCTCGACGAGCAGTTGCGGCGCGATTACGACATCGAGATGATTGCGCCCAACCGCGAGAATCGAGGCAAGACCCAGGACGGGAGAAAGCTGCGCCGCTACAAGAGTCGCTGGCGGGTGGAGCGTCTGTTCGCTTGGCTGCAATGGTTCCGCAGACTGGTCACCCGCTATGAGTACTACATCGAAAACTTCCTCGGTATGGTCCGCCTGGCTTGCCTAAACTCTTCTTGAGGTATTTATGAGACCGGTTCTAGTATAGTGCTACTGAGCTGACTTCCCGGAGAGTACCTGTTTCATCCGGTGATCGCTCAACTCACTCACAGCATCGATACTCTGTTTGTTCAATTGCTGGTACAAGGCTTCGGCATCTTTCCGTCTGCCCAAGGTGAAGTAAGCTCGTGCCAGGTTATATGTCGCACTACGCATCGTCGGATCGATCTGATGCGCTGCCTCAAGGTCTGTGACCGCTTCTCGTGCGTGTCCTTGTTCAAGGAGCAATTTTCCACGTAGTGTAAGCGCCGGTACAGATTTTCCGTTGAGCTTAATCGCGCGGTCGAGTTCAGTGATGGCATCCGCTGGCTTCGTGGGGTCGATCTTTAACATGCACTCAGCCAAAAGATATTCCAGATCCGAGTCGACCACCCCAGCTTGCATCGTCGCCTTAAGTTCGCTAGCTGCTGTCGTGTAGTTTCCCAGCTTATAGTCGGTTACCGCCAAAAAAAATCGTGGATCGGCTTTCTGCGGTGAAATCCGGATGGCATGGGCAAAATCACTGTGCGCTTTGTTCAGCTCACCAAGCAACGAATAGGCAGCGCCACGGACAATTAGTACCTCGGAGTTTTGCGGAAAGGCGACCACGGCCTGAGCCGCCACCTTCTCGGCTTGTGAAAATTGTCCGGCGTCCGTCAAAAGGGTTACGAGATTCAAATATGCGAACAAATCCCTAGGATTTTTTTGTATCTGTGCTATAAGGAGCGTATAAGCGGCTTGATATTGACCCAACTTCGAGTAAGAGACGGCCAAAAGGTTGATGCAGTCCGCATTCAAGGGACCGTGGGCCTGCAGGGCCTTAAGAGTGTGAACCACACCTTGATAGTTGGAAAGCGCAAACTGACTCAATCCGATGGCGTATGCGTGGGTTTGAGGATCCGGCACATTCGCGTCAACCAAGGAGAATATCGCAAGTGCCGTCGTGAAATCGTGTGCTCTCCCGTAGAACCAGCCAACCGTAAACATCTGAACTGGAGATAGGTTCTTACACTTTCGAAGCCTTCCGAGTAGTATTTGGGCCTCAGCGTCACGACCTTGCTTCAGCAGCTTGTCCGTACCCTGGAGTGTCACCTTTGCATCGCAGGTCGGCGAGTTCACATCCCTCGGCATCCTGGTTGTAGCCACGAGTGACGATGGAACAAGCATCAAGATGAGGAAACACAAAAAAAACGGCAAACGCCTCAGGCCGTCATAGTTCGAGCGTGAACCGATGGTCATTTCGGTAGAACGGTCAGGACTCTTCAAGACTGAACACTCCCGAACTCCAGTGACACATAAGAAATTTCAACCTTAGAACATGAAATTTCGTGTTGTTCGCACAATCAGGCTGTAATTGACATTCCACTATTTTCCGGATCCTTCGCCTGCAGACTGAGAGCCATAGAACTGCTGTTTTGCGACGATCCCCTTTCCCTCCTCGACTGTAATTAGCTGATTGGCTGCCACATCTTTCACGTGCTCTATGAAGCCGCTGGGCCAAAAGATCTGAAAGTCTACCACTTCGGCCGTGCCAAGGCCGAAATGAAGCCGGGGATCGTTCGATGAATAATAGCTCGATTGACTAGTCCGGCTTTGCGCTTGTACTTTTCCGCCGTAGTGCATCAGAACACGTGCGCCGACTGCGCTTCGATTCGACTTCGTTCCTATCAGCTTGAGCTTAATCCAATGATTTCTGCCCCGAATATCATTTCGCAACAGCGATGGCGATTCGTTCATATTAACAATCAGAATGTCAAGATCGCCGTCGTTATCAAAGTCTCCGAAAGCACAGCCACGGCTCGAATGAGGCGCCATAACACCTGGACCCGCTTGCTCGTATAGCTCCTCAAATGTTCCGTCGCCTAAATTTCTGAAAAGAATTCTGGGGCTCTTGTTTGGATATTGAGGGAGCTTCTTCTCCACTTCAGGATAGACACTTCCAGTGACAACAAATATGTCGGGATATCCATCGTTATCCAGATCCACAATGCCGGTTCCCCATTTCGTGTAATTGGATTCCATGCCGATGCGGCTCGCTCTGGTCACGTCCGTAAAGTTGGCATGCCCATCGTTCTCATAGAGGTCACAGGTATCATCGGAAAAGTTCGTCTTAAAAAGATCAAGGTGCCCAGTCAAGTGATAGTCGCCGATACCTACACCCATCCCGGATTGCACCACACCGTCGTCGCTAAGCGCTACCCCGCGAAACAGTCCTTCTTCACGAAATGTTCCGTCGCGATTATTCATGTATAGCAGGCCTGGAGTCGAATCACATGCTACATAAACATCCGGCCAGCCATCCTCATCGAAGTCCGCAGCCACAACAGTCATTCCATAAGTTCGACGCGGCCCATCGATTTTCGCTTTCCGCGTCACATCGCTAAAAGTCCCGTCGCCGTTGTTACGATACAGGACGTGTTCCCCTGGGAAACCTGGGGCAAGCCCCCTCGGTCCACAGTTCACAGGAATTCCCATCCAGTTGCAATTTACGTCCTCCTCTGGCCTTGGTGCAGTTTTCAAATCAAACTGGATATAGTTCGAGACAAACAGATCGAGATGCCCATCGCGGTCAAAATCAAGGAATGAGCAACCAGCTGACCAACTTGGAGTCTCGGTGGATATTGCTAAACCAGCTTGTTGCGTCACATCGGTAAATGTGCCGTCCCCATTGTTGCGGTAGAGTTTGTTTTGCCCGTAATACGTGCAGAACAGATCTTCAAAGCCGTCATTATTGTAGTCGCCCACGCAGACCGAGTTCGCCCAGCCTACATGATATAAGCCTGCTTTCTTCGTGACATCCGTAAATGTGCCGTCGCGATTGTTTTTGTAAAGTCGATTGGTGGTATTCTCAGGAGCTCCGGTTAAACGCGTGCCCGTGAGAATGAAAATATCCATCCAGCCATCGTTGTCATAATCAATGAAGGCGCATCCGCATCCATTCGCCTCTAGAATATATTCTTTGTGGTCGACACCTCCATAGATAATCGGGAAAGTCAAGCCGGCGTTCTCAGCCACATCCACAAAGTAAGCGTCGAAAGGGCGCCCGGAAGGTGCTAGACGCTGACCCTGTTTCAGACCGCGAGTAGCCATGCCTGATTGCCCAAGTAATCGGGAACACCATACACCACATGTCAGATATACAAAGCGACGACGAGACAAACTCATAGATACAGAGGATACACTCGAGCCGCTGGTAAGTGCCACATCGACTCATCGCACTTGGCCGCCTACAAATTCAGAGCAAAACCGGGCCAGTGTTTCAGGGTAAAAGTCGGCCAGTTATGCAGTCTGGCAGGTATGGGACGCCGCGGGCTGGGATGGAGATTTACGTGGTGGCGGGTTGGGGTTTCTGTTTGCGTCTGCTTTGCTTGAGCCTATACGCGCCGCGATTGGAGCGGCGAGTGAGGGGTCTTATTTGGAGAGAGAAATCAGCCGGACAGCATCTTGCAGTCGCAGACAAACATGTTCCACTTCCGCAGGCGAAATTTTATTGAAGAATGGCAGCGCAATCGAACGCTGTCCGACGTATTCCGTTACTGCCAGGGAGTCTTTCGGCTTGGACAGATCCTGATACGCAGGCTGCAGATGGATGGGAGCGAAGTAGCGACCGCATCCGATGCCATCTTCGCGAAGGGCCTGCAAGATAGCGTCCCGGCCTTCAAAGCGAAATCGTTCGCTCAGGCGAACCACGTAAACGAACCAACTGATGCGACCATCAGGGACACTTAGATCAGGCAAAATCAAGTCGGAATTTCCGCGCAGACAAGCGTCGAACCAGCCAGCCACCTCTGCCCGCCGACGCAAGATGCTTTCAAGGCGACGCAATTGCCCCAGACCCAAAGCACAGTTCATCTCCGATAATCGGTAGTTATATCCGACCGAGGTATGCTACAACCATTGGCCTGCATTTCCGCGTCCCCGGTTGCGCAGCGAGCGGGCCATCGCCGCCAACGCAGCGTCGTTGGTAACAATCATGTCGCCTTCTCCGGTGGTGATCTGTTTGTTGGGATAAAAAGCAAACACTCCGGCATCTCCCAATGGCCCCACCTTTCTCCCGCGATATTCGGCGCCAATCGCCTCACAAGCGTCTTCGATCACGCGTAAGCCATGACGTTGGCAATTGCAAGAAGTTGTGCCATGTCTGCGGACCGCCCGAATGTGTGCACAACTAGGATCGCCCGGGTCCGCACCGTGATGATCGAGCGAAGGAGAGCCAGCTCGATGCACGCGCCACGGCTCTTCTCCCATAGCAATGACCCTTTGGCGCGCTGTCTCTGTCGGCGTAAAGTGGACGTGCGCCATCTTTGTCAATGCATTTCTTACGGCGTCGTCGATGGCGCCATGGCTGATTTCGCCGACTTCAATGTGCGCGGCGGGGATGCGGAGTGCAAGCGCAACGGCGGCTGGCGCCAGCATCTCATAACGGTCTGCGATCAGCAGCAGCAGATCGGGACGCATGACTCCCAACTGGTCTGCCAGGCTCAGCGTGGCCAGACCAATGGTCTTTGCCATTCCAACGTCGGTGTCGGAGCTTAGCAGGCATTCAATTCTTGCGTCTATTCTATTTTGAAGCCGTCTTTTTCAACCTCCCGCACAGTATTCCCAAACTCTGGCGACAAGTGGGAAACCGAAACAATCAAACGTAAATCGACTTCGGAATGGACCTCCAGGTCGCGCAACGGCCAGTACAGATGGCTGCAATCCGCGCGCGAAGTAGTGATCACAGCGATCTTTCGCTTCTCAGGCATGATGGCCAGCCACAGGTTCAGAATGTTTTGCATCCAGCGATGCGCTGGGACGGTATTCCGGAACGAGACGTTCGATGCACAACTGTCCTGCACGCAGTGGGCTGTTTTGACCGGAATGCAAAAACCGTCCGACACATTCATTCCTGTCAATTTCACTTTGAACAGCAGTTCTGCGATGTTTGCTTCTATTTTCTATCTTGTAGACTAAAGAAGGACAGCTTCAATCGTGGCGAACCGAGGTAAGTCGTATTTCCATGCTTCCACGCATCCGGATGGCTCAGGTTCTCGCCCTTTGTCTTCTCGTCTCCTCGGTTGCCTGGGGCGAAGTTGATACCCATACCACGCAGACGGACGCCATCCAGCTGAACAATCTTGGCGTGGCGTACATGAATCAGCAGAACTTTGCCAAAGCCGAACAGCTATTTGTGGCGGCGATCCAGAAAGATCCCACTTTGCTGGTTGCGCAATTGAATCAGGGAATCGCGCTGCTCAACTCCCAACAACTTTCGCGGGCGAGCATGGTTTTGCGACGGGTGATCGAGCAGGACCCGAAGAACACCGCCGCCTGGTACAACCTGGGTTTGGTTGCGCGCAAAAGCGGCAACACGCAGGAAACGATCGAGGATTTCAAGCGTGTCGTGCTGCTGGACCCGAACGATGCGGATGCTCACTACCTGCTGGGCAGCGGCTACCAGCAAAGCAAGGACTATCAAGATGCAATCCTAGAGTTTCAGCGGGCGTTGCAGTTGAATCCGCTGCATGCTTCGGCGGAGTTCGGACTGGCGCGGGCCCATCAGCAGGTCGGAATGTTGGACCTCGCAAAACAGGACTTCCAGCGTTTCCAGACTATCACCAGCGAAAAGCTGGGCTCTCCCATGACCATCTCGTACGGGGAAATGGGCCACCATTCCATGGCACAGTCGATCCATGTAGCGGAGCCGGAAGTCGCCCCCATGATTCCTGTCCGCTTCGTGCGCGCGCCGATCGGCGACGATTCGCAACCTTCGTCGACCGTTGCCGAACCGAGCGAAGACGAAGCCGGCGGCGGCGCCTGCATGGTGGATCTATTTGGCGACGGGAAAACCGATCTCATCTCCCTGGATGAAGGCGCGCACGCCATTCACGCCTATCGCAATCTGGGCGGCGGCCGTTTTGAAGAGGTCCCTCCCAGCCAGACAGGGCTGGACCTGAGTGGCCACGCGATCGCCTGCGCGGTGGGCGATTTCGACAACGACGGGCTTCCTGATATCGCGATTTCGCTGCTGGATCGCGTTGCACTTTTCAGAAATCTCGGCCACGGAAAATTCTCCGATGTAACCAAATCCGTCGGCATTACAACGAACAACCAGCCTGCGGGCCTCACCTTTGTGGACTACGACCACGACGGCGACCTCGATCTCTTTGTTACTGGAAAACCAGTGGCTGGCGCGGACGCTCCAAATGTTTTGTGGCGCAACAACGGCAACCGAACGTTCACCAACTTGACTGGCCCCACCGGGCTCGCCGGACATGGGACCACCAGCAACGTTGCTCTTTCCGACCTGAACAATGACCGCGCGGTCGATCTGCTCGTCACCGGTTCCGGACCGGCCCCAACCTTTTTTGCCAATCCTCGTGAAGGCGCGTTTCCTGCCTCGCCACTCTTCAGCGACACCAACCTGCCTCCCACGAATGGGGTCTACGTTTTCGACTTCAACAAAGACGGCTGGATGGATGTCGCGCTGACGCATACCGGCGCGCCTGGGATTACTCTGTGGCGCAACGTCGATGGAAAGCGCTTTGAACGTGTCCCGCTGCCGATCGCGGACGCCACACGTGGTTGGGGACTGACCGCCATCGACATCGATAACGACGGCTGGATCGACCTGGCCGTGCTGGTGGACACCGCGCATGGCCCCGAACTACGAGTGCTGCGCAACCTGGGACCGCGAGGATTTCAAGACGTAACGGCGGCTGTGGGGCTTGCCAACCTGAAGCTCGATCATCCGCGTGCGCTGCTTGCCGGCGATGTCGACGGTGACGGCGACGCGGATCTGGTCGTCA
>JAJZDO010001038.1 GCA_021805955.1 Acidobacteriota bacterium | reverse complement strand
TCCGGGAACAGACTCTGGTGGTAAAGCATCGACGATTTGGGCTTCAGGAAATTCCGGCAGGTCTTCCCAGAAGAATTCACGCCGGTCGACGATGCGGCCATTGCGAATGTGAAACAGATTCGCAGCTAGCATTCCTTTTTCATAATGAAAGCCGAAGACGTCGGCGTCGTCATCCGATGCGGCAGCGATGCGCTGTTTTTCCTGCAATTGATGGAGCGTAATCGCCAGGTCGCGATAACGGCCAGCCAGCTCAAATTGCTCATTTGCGGCTGCGGCCTGCATTCTCTGTTCGAGAGATTTCTCCAGATCGGCTGCGTGACCTTCCAGCATCAAACGCACATCACGAACCGCCTCGGCGTAGATGTCTGGAGTCGTGAGCCCTTCGACGCAAGGGCCAAGGCAGCGATGGATATAGTACTGAAGGCAGGGGCGGGGATGATAGCGCGAAAGATCGACCTTGCAACTGGGGATCAGAAATGTGCGATGGATGAGATCGACGATGCGATACGCAAGATTCCCAGGGAAATATGGGCCGTAGTAGATGGCGCCGTCTTTGCGGACCCTTCGCGTGACTACAACCTTGGGATAACGATCGCCCAGCGTGAGTTTCACATACGGATAGGTCTTATCGTCCCGCAGCAGCACGTTGAAACAGGGCTTGCGCTGCTTGATAAGATTGTTTTCCAGGGCCAGCGCTTCATGTTCGTTCGCCACCAGGATATATTCCAGGTCGACAGCTTCCCGCATCAGCGAGCCGGTTTTGGCATTCACCTGCGCTGCTTCAAGAAAATACGACCGTACCCGTGAGCGCAGATTTTTCGCCTTGCCGATGTAAATTACCTTTCTATCTGCGTTGTGAAACATGTAGACGCCGGGGCCGGCTGGAAGCGTACGAATTTTCTGGTGTAGATCCATGGAAGAGGAGTCAGTCTCAGTTTATGCGCTTCGACAAGAGTTTCGAAAAGCAATCCGGAGCAGTATGGATCGCATGTAAAAATTGCCGCTCACAAGGCAGTCCAGTTAAGGTCGGATAATCTAATGGCGATGTAAGTCGTTGACGTATAAGGAAATATGAAAAAGTCATTGATTGGCTTGTGAATTGCATCCAACACAGAGATGGCGAACAGTTGCGCCATCACGAGGGAGAAGCTGGTATGACACGAAGTGCTAGAAGTTCAAGGATTTACCTCGGGGGAGCGTCCATGCTTATCCTGACTTTTGCGGGTTGCGCAACAAAGAATTATGTTCGCACGCAGACCACCCCGTTGATCCAGCATACGAACGAATTGGAAGATCAGACCGCCGCCAACCACCGCAATTTACAAGATGTGGATAATCGGGCCACGCAGGGTATCCAGCAGGTACAAACCGCCGCCAACACTGCGGATCAAAAAGCGCTAGCTGCGGGTCAGGCAGCGAACCAGGCGCAGCAGTCCGCACAGGAAGCCATGAATCACGCTGACACACTGAAAAGCGTCGTCAGCAATCTCGATACCTATCATCAAGTCGCGGATACCAATGTCCATTTCGCCTTTGATAAGGCCACACTCGCCCCTCGCGATAAGGCAGATCTGGATAACTTCGCCAGTCAACTCGCAAACACGAAGTCGTACATTCTGGAAATTACCGGCGGGACGGATTCGACCGGCAACAAGGATTACAACTACCAGTTGAGTGAGCGGCGTGCGGAGGCGGTCGCACAGTATCTAGCCGAAAAATACAATGTGCCCGCGCACAAGTTTTACCTGATCGGGATTGGCAAAGATGTGGAAGTTGCCAGCAACAGCAGTGCCAGCGGTCGCGCGAAAAATCGGCGCGTGGAAATTCAACTTCTTTCAAATGCGCAAAATATAAATGGACAGCAGGGTGTGCAAGGCAATCCTCAAGGCACAACGAATTCGACTCCAGCCACGACCGGACAGTCGAATCAGCCGGCAAATAGCCAAGCAAGTTCCGGATCGGCGCAGCAGTAGGAGCAGAATCAGCGGCTACTAGTTCGTGGACTTATCGTAGAGAACTGGGTTCAGGTCAGGATCGTTGTACATCTTCATCTGGCGATATACCCGAAAGCGAGCTTCGCCATGTAACACCCGCTGCCACAGGCTATCCAGGCAGGTTGCTAAGTCTTTCCGCTGATTCTCCAATATCGCCAAACGTCGCAGATTCCGTTCGCGATGACCTGGGGGGGATGGAATCCGTTCTGTCTCCTCACGGGTGTGGTACATCTTCAGGCTGAGAATGGACAGTCGATCCAGCATCAGCCCCGGCGTTTCAGAATGCAACTCCGCCTGGGAATTGGGCAGCCTCTCCGCCGACAACTCTTCCAGCAGAAGTTCATCGCAGCGTTCCATTTGGTCGTTCCGTCGCTGGTTGATCACGTCGATTGCGCGCTTGGCGGCGGCGATTGCTGCATCTCCGGCAAGACGGTCGCGGGCCTTGTCCTCCTGGTGCCAAAGTTCATAATTGGCGCGATGTAGCCCCTCGATCGCGGCATTTGACGGGTCCTTCATTTCCGGTGCGAAAGGGTGTTGGTGCCAGCGCGCAGTCCATTCATCGAATAGTTGCAGAACGCGTGCTCCACTGAGCAAATGCGCAGAAGCCATAGCCAATATCATACTGATTCGCCGCAAGTACCTTTTTACTTATCTTGCCGGTGATGGATATTCTCATGCCTGCAATGATCTCCATTGAGCAGGCAAAGAAGGCCAAATCGCTTCATCCTGTCTTCATATGGGGCTATACTTGCGCCCATATGAAGATGAACAGTCCAGACGGCGAGATCGTTTTATGTATTGCTGGCAGCAACACCGGCCATCGGTTCTTGGAGGAGTTGGCGACGCTTGATTGTCGGGTGGTTTTGCTGACCATCGACGAACATCGTGATGCCGGGTGGCCGCTGGATGCGATCGATGAACTGCACAGCATGCCTGCTGGCATGACCCTGGAGCAAATCACAAATACCGTGACCTACCTTGCGCGGTCTCGGAGATTCGCGCGCATCGTTGCTTTGGACAGATTCAATGTCGAGGTCGCGGCTACGCTGCGGGAGCATTTGCGGATTCCTGGCATGGGTACCACCACGGCCCGGTATTTTAGTGACAAGTTGGCTGCGCGGATCAAGGCCGCTCACTTGGGAATGCGCGTGCCTGCGTTTACCTCGGTTGCGAACTATGACGAATTGCGATTATTCATGCAATCTGTTCCAACGCCTTGGCTATTAACACCGCGAGGCGTACTCTTGGGTTGTGCAACTCGGGAACTGAACGATTCTGAGCAAGTTTGGCGCTGTCTGGACGAATTGGGCGACAGGCAGAGCAGTTTTTTCCTGGAACAGTCGGTCGCGGGAGATCGCTTTCATGTCGATAGCATCACAGCAGACGGGTCGGTGGTGTTCTCCGCAGTATCTCCCTATAGGGAAGCATTCTTCGAGAGAGCGCAGGCAGGTGAACTGTTGCCGATCTCCACGGCGCCCTACGGAATTGCAGATGACGAGAGACTCAGGCGCGTAAATACTGCGCTGTTGTCCGGTATGAGACTTGTTCGCGGAGTCACGCGCACGGAGTTCCTGCGGTCCCAAGTAACGCGGGAGTTCTACTTCATGGAAACTTCAGCGAGTGTCGAGGATGGCTGTGTTGCAGACATGATGAAAGAAACACAGGACCTGAACCTGTGGGTTGAATGGGCAAGATTGGAAGTCGCAGCCCTGCGCGGCAGCCGGTATGCGCTGCCGTCGAACGGCATTCATCGCAACACTCTAGGCAAGAGCAGCGAAGGCCAACATCGATTAGCATGAGTAATGGCGTTTCCGCCGCAGACACCCTATGCCGCCATCGACCTGGCTTCAGGCTCCACATCGTCGCTTCAATCCATTAGCTCGCAAGTGGGTTTTGGTATCGCCGCACCGTACTCAGCGCCCGTGGCAGGGGGAAATTGCCAAGACAGAGTCCACTGCGGCGATTCATTACGATCCCACTTGTTATTTATGTCCGGGCAATACGCGCGCTGGCGGACATCGAAATCCGCTATACGAAAACGTGTTTGTTTTTGATAACGATTATGCTGCTCTGCTTCCGGATATTGCTCCACTGTCGGATGCGCCGCACGATGACTTGTTCCGGGCTGAGCGAGAGCTTGGAATTTGCCGTGTCCTCTGCTTCCATCCCGACCACGATCTGACGCTGGCACGGATGCAACAGCAGGACATCGAGCGTGTTGTTCAAGCATGGGTCGAGCAATATCGGAATCTAGGCCAGCGGCCGGAAATCAACTACGTACAGATTTTTGAGAACCGCGGGGCGATGATGGGCGCGAGCAATCCACACCCGCATTGCCAGGTCTGGTCTACTGAACATGTCCCGGATGCGCCGCAGGTAGAGCAAGCCGCGCAGCTTGCCTACCTGGATGCGCACGGAACTTGCCTCCTGTGCGATACCGTGCAGCGCGAATTGCAGATTGCAGAAAGGATCGTCTGCGAGAATCAGGAGTTTGTTGCGCTTGTGCCATTCTGGGCGATCTGGCCTTTTGAAACAATGATACTGAGCCGCCGCCATCATGGTTCGCTGATGGAAATGGATGTTTCGCAGACAGCGGGGTTGGCGGATATTTTGAAGCGAGTGACCACGCGCTACGACAATCTGTTTCAAACCAGCTTTCCTTACACGATGGGTTTTCACCAGAGTCCGACGGATTCCAAGTCGCACCCGGAGTGGCATTTTCATGCACACTTTTATCCGCCACTTCTGCGATCTGCCACCGTCAGGAAGTTCATGGTTGGATTTGAAATGTTGGGCATGCCGCAGCGGGACATCACGCCGGAAAGCGCAGCCGAGAGGTTGTGCGCTGTGAACGATCTACACTACACATTGAAAAAATAGAAGAGGCGAACGAATTGTATTCCTCATCGCTGGCATTGAACGGTCAATCGCTGACCCTGGAAGAGCTTGCCGCAGTGGCGTACGAGAGGATGCCGGTGGTGTTGCATCCGGAAGCGCGCCGGCGTATGGAGGCGTCGCGTGCGGTGGTCGAGCGCTATCTCGCCGAAGGGGCAACGGTCTATGGCATCAACACTGGCTTCGGCAAAATGTCGGAGGTGACGATCCCTCACGATCAACTGGCCGACCTTCAATTGAACCTGGTGCGCAGCCATGCTTGCGGCGTTGGCGAGTCGCTGGCAGAAGCGGAGATTCGCGGCATGCTTCTTTTGCGGGCGAATGTGCTGGCGAAGGGTACCAGTGGCGCTCGCGTTGTGGTGGCGGAACACTTGCTGGCCATGCTCGAAAATAATATATGTCCAGTGGTGCCAGCTCGCGGCTCTGTCGGCGCGAGTGGCGACTTGGCCCCGCTGGCTCATCTTGCCTTGGGAATGATCGGCGAGGGAGAAGTTTTTTATCGGAATAACCGAGTTGCCGCGAGCGGCGCATTACTGGAGGCAGGCATTGAGCCTTTGAAGCTTGCGCCCAAGGAGGGCCTGGCCTTGCTGAATGGCACGCAAGCGATGGCTGCAGTGGGAGGGCTGGCATTATTGCGAGCTGAACGTATCGCCCGCCTGGCAAGTCTGGCGGGCGCCATGACTCTGGAAGCATTGAAGGGAACGCCGACCGCTTTCGATGCGCGAATTCAGGCCGCGCGACCTCATCCCGGCCAGTTGGAAGCAGGGCGGCATCTGCGATCTTTGTTAGCGGAGAGTGAGATTCGCGAATCCCATCGCGAGCATGATCCGCGGGTGCAGGATGCATATTGTCTCCGATGTATGCCGCAGGTGCATGGGGCCGTTCTGGATGGGCTGGCACAGGCAAGGCGAGTTCTCGAAATTGAGATGGGTTCGGCGACAGATAATCCATTAGTATTTGTCGTAGGAGAGAAATCCGCCTCCGCCGGGAATGAGATTATCTCAGGCGGCAATTTTCACGGCGCTCCTCTTGCATATGCTTTCGACTACGCGGCGATTGTGTTGACCGACCTGATAAGCATCTGCGAGCGCCGCATCGATCGGCTGGTGAACCCAGATCTAAACGAGGGACTGCCGCCTTTCCTTACGCCACATGCCGGCGTTTCCTCTGGCTACATGGTTCCGCATGTGGCGGCCGCTTCTTTGCTTGCGGAGGCGCGAGTGCTTGCTCACCCGGCGTCTATCGACAGCGTGCCCACCTCCGGAGGAAAAGAAGACCATGTATCCATGGGCATGACGGCGGCGTGGAAGCTGCGGCAGATTGTCGAAAACGCGGAGTCGGTGCTGGCAATTGAATTGATGGCGGCGGCCGAAGGCCTGGAATATCGTAAGCCACTGAAGCCAGCTCTGCGCGTGGAAGCCGCATGGAACCAGGTGCGGAGCGTTGTCGCCAAACTCGACCGCGATCGCAGTTTACATGCAGACATCGGAAACCTGCGCGCCGCGATTCTTCGCGGAGCCTTGGACGACTGGATGCGTTAGGCTACCCCATGCCTCCGCGATTGTGCCACTCGGCCCGGCATAATCTTTATGCGCTGCTCTTAGAGTTGCAGGCGTATTTGCATACGAGTTAGCGCTGCCGAGACCGCTAGAATTGCGAACGTAAAGACGACCGCGCCGAGAACACCCGATGCGCCCGCCTGGAAGTACCGATCCAGGTAGGTAAATCCGACAAAGGCTGTGAGATAGGCATAGATATCCGGCAGCAAATATGTCAGCAGGGTGTTTTCGCCCGCAGGCTTTGCGAAAAACGCCCATCGCGTTATTCCCATCACGTCGCATATCCAGTAGAGCAGCATGAAGCAGAGTACGCTGGCGCCTACGCTTGCCAGACACCAGGTCGGTGTGGCGCGAATTTTTGAAATGCCCAGCGGGGCGAGCATCCACGCGGCAGCGAGGGTGACGACAGCAAAACCGAGCGCCATCCACATCCTTTGGTGAAGTTTTTGCCAGCGATGTTTGCCAAGAAAGATGATGGACGTGACGATTCCCGCCATGACGACGGAAGATGAATCGCCCGCCCCCAAAGGCCAGTAATAGAGCAGGTAATGCCGTGGTAGATGAAGGAGGTGCGCCGTGCTCAATGTGCAAAGCGTCGTCAGCGCAACAAACCAGGCGACAGGAGCCCACAGCCATCGCCGCGTAGAAACGTATAGCAGGGCGACCGAGAAATAAGCGAAGCCGATTAAGCCAAGGATCTCAGGGTAGGAGAAATCGATCCATGCAGCGGCGCCGTGTGTTGTTCGCCGGAAGATTGCGAACACACCGAGAATCATCAGGAAGCCTACGATCCGCAGACCGCGAAAGACGCGGACATGCTGAGCGTCACGGCTCGGAACCAGCCAAAAAAGAATGGCACCTGTTAGCCCGATCAGCGCCCACATCGCTGTTGATATACCCATTCGAACTGGATCGCCCTTCTCCGCGTTCGCGAGAATAAGTCCCAACACGACCAGGCCGATAGACCGCGAGAGAATGTGTTGCCAAAGGGAAATGTAGGAAGGATTCCGCTTGAGTCTCCCCGCAATGGCGATCGGCATCGACATGCCGACGATGAAGAGGAAAAACGGAAACACCATGTCCACGTAGGTCATTACATTCTGTTCCCGGTGTGCGTGATAGGTCCACCATGGAAGGCCATGGACGCCGGCAAGATCGTTGACAAAGATCATGACCATCATCGTGAGGCCGCGAAATACGTTTC
>JAJZDO010000677.1 GCA_021805955.1 Acidobacteriota bacterium | reverse complement strand
TTGCCAATCTGGCTGAAATCGACTGGAACGCGGTTCGGGCTACAGACTGGCGCGACGCAGACACAAAACAAAGCAAACAGGCCGAGTTTCTTGTTGAATACGCGGTTCCCTGGGAACTGGTTGACCGTATTGGCGTGATTTCAAATGGAGTAGGACTAAGGGCAGGCGCTGCCATCGCTCAGGCCGCGCACCAGCCCCAGATCGAAGTCAAGCGGGACTGGTACTATTGAGCCACCGGAGACGAATGCCATGATGGAATTTACGACGGGAAACATCCTGGACTCGAGTGCGGAAGCGCTGGTGAACACGGTGAACTGCGTCGGAATTATGGGGCGCGGTATCGCGCTTCAATTCAAGGAGAAGTTCCCGGCCAACTTCAAAGCCTATGAAGCGGCCTGCGAGCGCGGAGAGCTTCGGCCAGGGCGGATGTTTGTCTTTCCGACCGGATGGGTGACCGGGCCGAAGTTCATTATCAACTTCCCCACCAAGCGGCACTGGCGCGGCAAGAGCCGGATCGAGGATATTCAAGCCGGATTGGCGGCGTTGAAAAACGAGATTGAGGAGCGGGGCATTCGCTCGATTGCGATTCCGCCGCTGGGCGCGGGCCTGGGCGGGTTGGACTGGAAACAGGTTCGGCCCTGCATCGAGCAGGTGTTGAAGACTCTCAGCGACGTACGGGTTCTGGTTTATGAACCAAACCAGCCGGCGGCCAGCCAGATTGCTGCGACCGCGCAGCCGCCCAAGATGACAACCGGCCGGGCCGCGCTGGTTGGCTTGGTGCGGCGCTATCTGGACGGATTGCTCGATCCTGCTGTTAGCCTGCTGGAAGTTCACAAGTTGATGTATTTTATGCAGGAAGCCGGGG
Organism: Acidobacteriota bacterium; assembly: GCA_021805955.1. The sequence continues at coordinate 6,791 of JAJZDO010000677.1, read as the reverse complement.
AACCACTGAGGCTGAAGTTTGTTCAGGCGCCTTATGGTCCTTATGCGGAGAATCTGCGCCACGTTTTGAAAGCTGTCGAAGGATACTATCTGACGGGTTACGCGGATGGCGGCGATTCGCCCACAAAGGAGCTTCAGTTGGTTCCCGGAGCAGTGGAAGATGCCGAGCGAGTGATTGCGGAGGATTCCCATACCAGTGAACGAATCCGCAGAGTTGCCCAACTGGTAGACGGCTTCGAGACGCCCTTCGGCCTCGAACTGCTGTCTACAGTGCATTGGGTGGCAAATGCTAGCCAGACGCGGATTCCAGAAGAAATCATCAACGGGACCTACGCGTGGAGTGCACGCAAACGGCAGTTTACAGAAAGGCAGATTCGGCTCGCGCTTCAGATTTTGCAGGACAAGAGATGGCTGAACTCATCAGCTGTCAAGTAGGCATTCCTGTGCAATCCGCCTCTGCGCCTATTTGATGGGTATTTGATGGATTTGCCCGATCCGGGACGATGTGTTTGCAAGAATTCTAAGCGTCATGCTCGGCGCGTTTTACTTGATGGGTGCTTGATCGGGAGAACGAATGCCGACGAATACGACAGAAGCGGGCTTGGAATCGCTTATCGTGCGCCACATGACGGGCACCGACGGTTTGGCGGTCGCGCCCGGCGCATTGGCGGAAGAGCCAGAGAATTCTGGCACCGGCTATTTTGCCGGCAGTCCGAAGGACTACGACCGCGCCTACGCGGTGGATGTCGCACAGCTATTTGCTTTCCTCAAAGCGACGCAGCCTGACGCCTTCAAAAAACTGGCGATCACGGATGCCGCCAGCGACATCAACCGCCTCAAGTTTCTGACGCGCCTCTCTGGAGAGATTGGCAAGCGCGGCGTCATCGACGTGATCCGCAAAGGGCTGGAGCATGGGCCGGTTCACTTCGATCTCTTCTATGGAACACCGTCTGCTGGCAATGCCAAGGCTGCGGCGCTGAATGCCCAAAACCGATTCTCGATCACACGCCAACTTGCCTACAGCATGGTAGAGACGCGCAGGGCGCTCGTCCTCTGCCTGTTCATCAACGGCCTTCCTATTGCCACGTTTGAGTTGAAGAACAGCCTCACCAAACAGACCGTCGAGGACGCCGTTGAACAGTACCGCCGCGACCGCGATCCGCGCGAACGCCTCTTTGAGTTCGGGCGTTGTGTAGTTCACTTTGCCGTGGATGATAGCGAGGTCCGGATGTGTCCGGCGCTGAAAGGAAAGGCATCCTGGTTTCTTCCCTTCAATAAGGGGTGCAACGACGGCGCAGGCAATCCGCCCAACCCGTCCGGCCTCAAGACCGACTACCTCTGGAAAGAAGTGCTGACACCGGCTGGGCTGACCAACATTCTGGAGAACTACGCACAGATCGTTGAAGAGAAGAATCCAAAGACCGGAAAGAAGAAACGAAATCAGATTTGGCCGCGCTATCATCAGCTCGATGTTGTCCGAAAAGCATTGGCCGACGTTCAGGCGAATGGCGCAGGCAAGCGCTATTTGATTCAGCACTCGGCCGGCAGCGGAAAGTCAAACTCCATCGCGTGGCTTTCGCACCAACTGATTGCCGTGAAGCGCAATGGCAAAGAAGTCTTCGATTCTGTCATCGTCGTGACAGATCGGCGCATTCTCGATGACCAGATTCAGAAGACAATCAAGCAGTTCATGCAAGTGGGTGCGACGGTTGGCCACGCCGAACACTCCGGCGATTTGCGCAAGTTTATCGAACAAGGCAAAAAGATCATTGTCTCCACAGTGCAGAAGTTTCCCTTCATCCTCGACGAAGTTGCGACCGAAGCGGGCAAGACCTTCGCCATCGTCATCGACGAAGCGCACTCAAGCCAGGGTGGAAAGACCTCTGCGGCCATGAGCCAGGCACTAGCACCAGAAAGCGACGATGGCGAAAGAGACCCGGAAGATACGGTCAACGAGGCGCTGGCAAAGCGCATAGCCGCGCGCAAGATGCTGACCAACGCCAGCTATTTCGCGTTTACCGCAACCCCCAAGAACAAAACTCTGGAATTGTTCGGCGAACCATTGCCCCCAGACGCCGAGGGGAAGGTCAAGCACAAGCCTTTCCATACATACACGATGAAACAGGCCATCGAGGAGCGCTTCATCCTGGATGTCCTAAAGGCTTATACCCCGGTAAACAGCTATTACAAGCTGATCAAGAAGACTGACGAAGACCCGGAATTCGACACCAAAAAGGCGAAGAAGAAATTGCGGCGCTATGTCGAAAGTCATGACCATGCGATACGTCTCAAGGCTGAAATCATGGTCGATCATTTCCATGAACAGGTTGTTGCGGCAGGAAAGATCGGCGGACAGGCGCGGGCTATGGTAGTGACAAGCGGGATTGAACGGGCGATTCAATACTTTCACGCCTTCAAGACGTATCTTGTCGAACGCAAAAGTCCGTATCAAGCCGTTGTCGCATTCTCTGGGGAACATGAATACGGCGGCAACAAAGTGAGCGAGTTCTCGCTCAACGGATTTCCAGGTAGCGACATAGCAGCGAAGATTCAGGATGATCCGTATCGCTTTCTTATCTGCGCCGACAAGTTTCAGACCGGCTATGATGAGCCACTGCTGCACACGATGTATGTGGACAAGGCTCTTTCAGGAATCAAAGCTGTGCAGACTTTGTCGCGCCTCAATCGCGCGCACCCGCAGAAATATGACTGCTTCGTCCTTGATTTCCAGAACAACAGCGAGCCAATCACGTTTGCGTTTCAGGATTACTACCGAGCGACTCTGCTGGCGGAAGAGACCGATCCGGATAAGTTGCATGACCTGAAGGCCTCTCTTGATAATGCGCAAGTGTATTCGCCGGAGCAGGTCGAGCAAGTAGTTGAATTGTTTCTCAAAGGTGCAGAGCGCGACACACTCGATCCGATTCTTGATCTGTGTGTCGCGACCTATAAGGAAAGGCTTGATGAAGACGGGCAGGTTGATTTCAAAAGCAAGGCCAAAGTGTTTTGCAGAACCTACAATTTTCTTTCGTCCGTGATCCCTTTCAGCAATGTGGCATGGGAAAAGCTGTCGATCTTTCTTAACCTACTCACGCCCAAATTGCCAGCGCCGCAGGAGGAGGATCTGTCGAAAGGGATTCTTGAAGCCATCGACATGGACAGTTATCGTGTAGAGAAGAAAGCAGCAATAAAGATTGCTCTGGTAGATGAAAATGCAGAAATTGAGCCTATACCAACAGAGGCAGGTGGCCGGAAGAGCGAACCAGAGCTCGATTATCTAAGCAACATCATAAAGACGTTCAACGAACATTTTGGAACGCTCTTTACCGATTCCGACCGCGTCACGAAACGCATCCGAGACGACATTGCCCCCAAGGTTGCCGCAGATGCGGCCTATCAGAATGCACGCGAGAATACTCCGCACACCGCACGCATGGCGCATGATCAAGCGTTGGGAAAGGTTATGCAGCATCTCCTGAAGGACGACACGCAGGTGTATAAGCAGTTCGTTGAAAACGAGTCGTTCAGGCGTTTTGTTGGAGATATGGTATTCGCGATCACCAGCAGCGGCGAAGGAGGCGCGACCACAGTCTCGAATATCTGAGCATCTCTTGAATTGTTCTCACTGCGTCTATTTCAGCTTCTTTTCGTGTGTGTGACTGACCTGCCCCCAAAGATCTGCACAGAACCGAATACGATTTACTTATTCAGGAGGAGGCGGAGGCAATTCTAAAAATCAACTCGACCGGGCAGAATGAGGGATATGCTGCACACGCATTACTCGGTTTCAGAATTATTTTTCAACTTGTCGAGAAAATCGCTCCATTCCTGCATCATCTTCCTGCGCTGCGAGAGGAATCTGGTGCGATTGTATGCGGTTCCGTTGGCATCCTTAACCGTATGCGCCAACTGATGCTCAAGCAAATCCACACGAAAACCTAACACCTCGTCGCCAAGGGTCCGGAACGACGCCCGGAAGCCATGGCCCGACATCTCATCGGCCGGAATTCCCAAGTTGCGGAGAGCTGCAAGCACTGCGTTATCCGACATCGGTCTCGCCGCACTGCGAAGGCCGGGAAAAACATACTTTCCCGTTCCCGTCACCCTATGCAGTTCCCGCAGAATTTCGAGTGCCTGTCTGCTTAGAGGAACAGTATGGTCGGGATGTGTCTTCGAGGCTACAAAGCTCCATTGCTCATTCTCAAAGTCAATGTCCTTCCACTGAGCCTTCCTCAGTTCTCCCGGTCGAACTGCAAACATGGGTGCCAGGCGCAAAGCGCAGCTCACGACAAATGTTCCCTGATAGGCATCGATCTTCCGCAGCAATTCGCCGAATTCCTTCGACGATGTAATCGCCGGGAAGTGTTCTTGTCTGGGAGCCTGCAACGCATCAACTAGGCCAGCCGCAGGGTTGTGTTTCACTTTTCCCAATGCAAAACCGTGATTGAAGATTTTCTCGCAGTAGATTCGCGCGCGACGCGTAGTCTCGCGCACTCCGCGTGCTTCCATGCGCTGCAGCATCGCCAGCACTTCTGGCCCTTCGATATCCGCAATTGGCCGGGAACCGAGATGTGGATAAACATCGCGTTCAAGCAGCCGCAGAACACGCTCAGCATGACCCTTCGAGGTCCAACCGCTCAACTCCTTCTGGTACCAGGCGCGCCCCACCGACTCAAAGGTGTTTTCTACTGCCTGCGCTCTCTTCAGCTTGGTAACCTTCCGGTCCTGACCTGGGTCCACGCCATCGCGCAGGAGTTTGCGCGCATCATCGCAGCGCTCGCGTGCGACCTTCAGGCTGACCTCCGGGTATACGCCGAGAGAGAGCCGCTTTTCCTTCCCCATATAGCGGTACTTCCAGCGCCACCATTTACCACCGGAAGGGGAAATTTCCAGATACAGCCCCCGCTGGTCGTACAGCTTGCGTGGTTTGCCCGTAGCTGTAGAGGCATTTTTAACAGCTGCATCTGTCAGTGGCTTGTGCGGCTGCCTGCTATTGTCGCCCGTACTATCAATCACGAGCAATTTGCCCGCTTTGGGGGCAACTGCTTTTGAGGTTGTACCCATGCCCCCAATGTTGCCCCCGCATGACCCCGGATGTCAACGGACGGCGGCGGATGTCCAAGGAGGGACAACCTGTGAAAATGCTGAATTTAAGAGGGATTTGGGACTTTCTCGTATGTCCCCGGAAGAAGTTCTGGTAGCGCTAACGGGAATCGAACCCGTGTTTTAAGATTGAGAATCTCACGTCCTAACCCCTAGACGATAGCGCCGCTGGAACATTCGTAGTCTAACAAAAAAGTCTGCCGACTCAAAGTCGCCGCCGCGCGTCCACGCTTCCGCTGGCTGCGGACTGGGTTCGGAGGTCTGCGAGGAGCCGGGATCGATGATTGTTGGATAAGAGTATATTATTCATCGGTTTGAGCGGTTTCTCGCGGGTTACTGGTTTGCTATTAACCCGGTTACCCCCCCCAGGGGGGGTGGTATTAATTTTCTTGCCAACAGAAATCTGGCCGAATGATTACTGAGTAGTAATCCTTCGGCCAGTCCTGACGGCTGCGTTCCGGCGCAGGTCCGGTGTTGGAATTGCAGTATGGCATAAGGGGTGGTAATTGCATGCCACTTTGCCCGAGAAAATTTTCAGCGGCCAGATGTGGTGCTGAGGGGTCAGTCGTCAGGGGCCAGATGTCAGGGGCCAGTCGTCTGGCATTGCATGCAGCAGCCGCGCGCTCTGCGCCGTGGCCGCTTCCGTTGGTCGCGGGCTTGCTGTGGCTGAGGCTGAAGCTGAAAGCAAAAGCAAAAGCAGATTCCCTGCGGGAATGACAACAAGAAAAGCAAAAGCAGATTCCCTGCGGGAATGACAACAAGAAAAGCAGGAGCAGATTCCCTGCGGGAATGACAACAAGAAAAGCAAGAGCAACGGCAAGAGCAACGGCAAAGGCAACGACAAGAGCAACGCAAAGGCAACGGCAAGAGCAACGGCAACGGCAAGGACAGAGGCAGTGGCGGTGACAAAGGCTGGGGATGGGTGGGGTTTGGAGGTGGATCGTTGGTATACTGAGAGCTATGCAGAGTGCGATGGAAACAATCTCCAGTCCTGATTCCGTGTCGAGTTCCGGTCCGGTGGCGAAGCTGGCCGGGCGGAAGCGTGTGTTGCTGCTGAAGCCGCGCGGGTTTTGCGCGGGTGTGGTGCGCGCGATTGACATTGTGAAGATTGCGCTGGAGACCTTTGGCGCGCCGATCTATGTGCGGCGGGAGATTGTGCATAACCGATTTGTGGTGAACGAGCTGGCGGAAAAGGGCGCGATCTTTGTGCATGAGATCGAGGAAGTGCCGGAGGGCCAGAGGGTGATTTACAGCGCGCACGGGGTATCGCCGGCGGTGCGCGAGGCGAGCCTGGCGCGGAAGCTGAAGGTGATTGACGCGACGTGTCCGCTGGTGACGAAGGTGCATGTGGAGGCGGTGAAGTTCGCGAAGCAGGGGTATTCGCTGGTGCTGGTGGGGCATCGGGATCATGATGAGATTGAAGGGACGCTGGGCGAGGCTCCGGAGGCGACGCAGGTGGTGTCCAATGTGGCCGAGGTGGAGGCGCTGGTGGTGCCGGATCCGGATCGCGTGGCGTATCTGACGCAGACGACGCTTTCGCTGGATGAGGCGCGGGATATTATCCAGGCGCTGAAGCAGAAGTATCCGAATATAGTGGGGCCGCATACGCAGGATATTTGCTATGCGACGGAGAATCGGCAGGTGGCGGTGAGGAATGTTGCGCCGGGCGCGGACCTGGTGCTGGTGGTA
>JAJZDO010001117.1 GCA_021805955.1 Acidobacteriota bacterium | reverse complement strand
CGCGAGCAGATAGCCGAGCGGATTCTAGAGATGGGTGCGCAGATTACGCGTGACCTTGGCGGCGAAAAGCTGATCATGATTGGTGTACTGAAAGGTGCCGCGCCGTTTTTGGCGGACTTGGCGCGCGCTGTGGATGTGGACGCGACTTTCGATTTTGTGGCTGTCTCCAGTTACGGAAAAAGCAACCGCACATCCGGCGCCGTGAAGCTTATCAAAGATCTTGACGAACCGATCGAGGGCAAACATGTCCTTGTGGTTGAGGACATCCTGGATACGGGCATTACTCTGACCTATCTGCGCAGGATATTTCTTCAGCATCATCCGCGCAGTTTGCGCATCGCCACGTTACTGGACAAGCCGTCGCGAAGGCTGGAACCGATCGAAGCGGACTACGTTGGATTTTCGATTCCAAATCTTTTCGTCGTCGGTTTCGGCATGGATTTTGCAGAGCGCTATCGCAACCTGCCCGACATCTGTCTGATGCCTCAGGAAGCATCCTGAATGGTGACGCGACACAGAAAAGCAGAATGAGTCGCGAAGGAGCTGACGCAATGACCCCGGAAGAACAGTACGAGATGACAGAGAGTGAACTCACGCGCCCGCCCTATGATGCGGCAGCCTTCGCAGAGCTGCATCTGTCGAGCTGGCAAAATCTTGCACAGGTGATCGACCACACACTGTTGAAACCGGATGCGACACAGACGCAGGTGGAGAATCTTTGCGACGAGGCAATCCGCTATCGATTTGCCTGCGCAATGGTGAATCCGATCTGGGTTTCCACTGCGGCGTCTCTGCTTGCGGGTACGGGAATATCGGTCGGCGTGGTCATCGGATTTCCGCTTGGCGCTTCCCTTCCCTCGACGCTGCGGCAGGAAGCACTCGCTCTGGCCAAACTTGGAGCACACGACGTAGATATGGTGCTCAGCATCGGCCAACTGAAGTCTGGGAATTTCAAGGCTGTGGAACGTACGATTCGCGGCGTCGCTGAGATTGTGCATGAACGACAGGCTGTGCTGAAAGTGATCCTTGAGACATGTCTGCTGACGGTCGAGGAAAAACTGCGCGCAGCGGAGATCGTGCTCGAAAGCGGAGGGGATTTTCTGAAGACTTCGACGGGGTTTTCCAGCAGGGGAGCAACGGTTGCCGATGTCGGACTTCTGCGCGGCGTAGCCGGTGGACAGTGCGGCGTGAAAGCTTCCGGAGGCATCCGCAGGCTGGCCGAGGCGCGGGCAATGCTGGAAGCGGGTGCTAGTCGGATCGGAACATCTGCTTCGGTGGCGATCGTCCGTGAACTCGGTGCGGAGTAATCCCGGAAATCAAACCAGTGGACCGGAACCAATCAGCAGGGCATCTTCTGCTCTACAATCATCCAGAATGTCTGAGTCCAGCGAAAATCCGCAGTTGCAGCCCGATCAGCAAGTCGTCTCCGCTTCATCGAGCACGGATGAGTCCGAATCGACAGCACAGACCGCGTCCGTCGATTCCGAATCCGCGCGTCCAGAGGAACGAGAGATTGCGTTTCTGCTCGAACTGACGGAGGCACTGAATACAACACTCGATCTGCGCACCCTGTTGAATCGCGTTGCGGAGTTGATTCGCAAGGAAATTCCCTATCGCATCTTTGCGATTCTGCTGCTGGACGAGCCTACGCGCGAGCTGCGAATGCGATTTCAGATTGGCCACACGCCAGAGATTGAGCGAATGCGAATACCTCTGGGACAAGGCGTTGTCGGACAGGTGGCAAAGAGCAGGCAGGCAATTCTGATCAACGATGTATCGAAGGTTGAGGGCTACATTCCCGCGAATGAATGCGTGCGCTCGGAGTTGACTGTTCCGTTGATCAATAAGAATCGGCTGATCGGGGTGCTGGATATTGAAAGCGAGGAGCGGAATTTTTTTCGTACGGAACATCTGCACCTGTTGACGTTGACGGCGTCTCGCATTGCACAGGCGATCCAGAACGCAAGACTCTATTCGCGCGTGACTCGGCAGGCGCAAGTGCTGGAAGTGCTGAATGAAATTTCTGTCGAATTAACTTCGATTCTCGATCTGGACAAGCTCTTTGAGCGCATGGGACTGCTGCTTCGCAGGCTGATCGATTACCAGATGTTCTCGATCATGCTGGTGGACGAGCGCCGACAACGGTTGGTGACCCGCTATCGATGGAGGTTTGGGCAGACGGCTCTGCCGGGTCAGTGGCTGCCGCTGGATACTGGACTGGTTGGCGCTGCGATCCGCGAGTGGCGTCTGATCAATGTTCCGGATGTCCACAAAGACCCTCGATATCACATGATCAATCCTGAGACCCGCTCGGAGATGGTCGTACCGCTGTTTTACAAGAACCGCGTTATCGGCGTTCTAGACCTGGAACATGTGCGCGCCGGATTTTTTCAAGAACGACATGAACGAACACTGACAACACTGGCCGCACAGATTGCGATCGCCATTGAAAACGCACGGCTCTATCAGCAGGTGCTGCGCCACGAGCAGCAACTGGCACGCGATCTGCAGATGGCGCGCGAAGTGCAGTTGCGGCTGTTGCCTTCGAAGTGTCCGCAGCATCGGAACGCGGAACTGGCAGCGCGTTTTCTTCCTGCGCGTTCGATTGGCGGCGACCTATATGATTTTCTCGAGTACGATGCTGGACATACTGCAATCGTGTTGGGCGACGTCAGCGGCAAGGCTGCTCCGGCGGCGCTGTTTGCCGCTCTGGTCAGCGGCATCATGCGGTCGGCTGCGAATCAGCAGCTTTCACCAGGCCAGATGCTGACACACCTGAATGATGCCTTGCAGGAGCGCAAACTGGAATCGCAGTATGTAACGATGCTGTTTACCTTGTGGAACGATGAGAATCGAACGCTCCAGGTGGCCAATGCCGGAGCCATTCCGCCAATCTTCTGTCGCGGGGGAGACGTGACGGCACTGCGAGCCGAGGGCTTTCCGCTCGGAATGTTCGGCGATGTGAGCTATGAAGAATTTTCTGTCGCTACGCAGCCTGGCGATGCGTTTGTTTTTGTCTCCGACGGCATTACGGATGCTGAAAACGCACAGGGAGAGATGTATGGGACGGAGCGTCTGACTAGCCTGCTTTGCAACCATCGCAACTTGCCAGCACTTGAAATTGCCGACGCAATCTTTGCGGATGTGGCGCATTTTCAGGGTGGCAAGGACCGCTTCGACGATGAAACGATCCTGGTGCTGCGCGTGCTGTAGGGAGACTGCGAAGCGAAGGTCTGATCTTGTAAAGTACATGCAATGAACTCTTCCGTTTTTGAGCAGGCTTGTTTTGAACAGGCTTGCGAAGCAGCCGAATATCTGCGCGTCCGCACTGTGGGCGCAGTTCCACTCATCGGTATCGTCCTGGGATCGGGACTGGGAGGAGTGGCTGACGCGGTGCAGGATGCAGTGTGCATTGCCTACACCGACATCCCCTATTTTCCGCAACCGACCGTGGCTGGACACTCAGGGAAGATGGTGCTGGGCAGGTTGAACGGAATTCCTGTGATTGTGATGCAGGGACGCGTTCATTTTTACGAGGGATATACGCCGCAACAGGTCACATTTCCTGTTCGCGTACTGGGGCAACTCGGCATTGAAACACTGATCCTGACCAATGCGGCGGGGGGCATTCGTCCCGGACTTCAGGTGGGCCAACTCATCCTGCTCGCGGATCACATCAATCTGCTTGGCTTCCATCCTCTGGTCGGCCCGAATGAGCCGCGATTCGGTAAAAAGGCGGGGACGGGATTGCGGTTTTTTGACATGTCGAATGCGTACGATAGCAAACTGCGCGAACTGGCACAGCGAGTTGCCACGGAGCAGAATCTGCATCTCGACGAGGGTATATATCTCGCCGTGAGCGGTCCCAGCTTTGAAACACCGGCGGAGATTCGCGCCTTTCAGCGACTGGGGGCAGACCTGGTAGGGATGTCCACCGTACCGGAGACCATCGTGGCGCGACACATGGGCATGCAGGTTCTCGGAGTATCCTGCGTGACCAACCTGGCTGCGGGCCTGACGACGACTCCGCTCAGCCATGAGGAGGTCTTTGAATCGGGCCGTCGAGCGGAACAGCAACTGACTGAATTGTTCACGCGATTGCTTCCGGAAATCGCTGCGATTCTGCCGGAAAAGGCGGCTCCATCCGTATGACGGGGATGACAATCGCTGGAACGGATCCGCTGGATTACAAAGTGGGGGAGGTCATTGCGGCCATGCGCAGTCGCGGACGGATGGGCGCGGAGGTCTTCGAGAGAGCAGGCCCCAAAATCAGTGATCGCGAGCCACGACCAGATCCGGCAGGCTCAGCAAGGCGCGCTTGAATTCGCTGTCATCCAGAACATTCAGCGCACTTCTCGCCTGGTCTGCAAAGCGATGCGCTGTGGCAATCGCGTAATCCACTGAGCCGTTTCGCAGCAGGATTTCCTGAATTTGCTCCGGCAGAGCGCGCGAAAAACCTCCGTCTTCGAGAACCTGCCGAATCGCAAGCTTGTCTGCGCTGGTGCCATTTGCGAGGGAGTGAATCACGGGCAAGGTTGTCTTGCCTTCCCGCAGATCGCTGGCAACCGGCTTGCCAAGGACTTCTTCGGTCGCGGTCAGGTCCAGCACATCGTCGACAATCTGGAACGCAAGGCCGACCGCACGTCCGTACTGCGCGAGGGCATCTTCCTGGATCGGATCAGCATCGGCAAGACACGCTCCCAACTGCATGGAAACCGAAAACAGGCATGCAGTCTTGCGGTAGATCAGATCGAAATACTCAGACTCATCGACGGGACGACCCAGCTTTTCGATCTGCAGCAATTCTCCTTCGACCATCTGCTGGGTCAGTCGGATGAGCAAGTCGAGAATCTTGAAATTACGCTCCTCCAGCGCAATGTGGAAAGCCTGCATATAAAGCCAGTCGCCGGCGAGGACACACTTTTCATTGCCCCATGTGGTATTGGCCGAAGGTCGCCCGCGGCGTGTGTCCGCCGCATCGATGATGTCGTCATGAACCAACGTTGCCGTATGCACCAGTTCGACCACAGCGCCAAGCCGGATCATTCCCCGCTCTGAATAGCCGAGGGCGCGCGCCGCCAGCAGTAGTAGCGTGGGGCGAATTCGCTTGCCTCCACCTTCGCGGAGATATTCCGCAATCTCAGTGATGGTAGAGACGCTGGAAATCGCATCGCGGCCAAGCTCACGCTCGATTGCCTCGAGATCTTCCCGCAGAAGGTCAAAGACTTCACGCGCTGTTGTAATCGCCAGTGTGCTCAAGACTCCCGGTCCTGTTCTTCGTACTTTAACCGTACCACGCAGTTTCAGTATGCGACGATCCTGACATCCACGTCCCACGCCGTACCGGTTTAATTTGTGCGATAGTTTGTAAACTGCAAATCCAGCCCGAAATCTTTACCGCGCAAAAGTGCAATGACGGATTGGAGAGCGTCGCGATCCTTGCCACTGATGCGCACCACATCACCCTGGATGGCGGCTTGCACCTTTAGCCTGGAATCCTTGACGACCCGAACGATTTCCTTGGCTTTTTCCGACGGAATGCCTTGCTGAAGAGTGATCTTTTGACGGACGCTTTTGCCCATCGCTTCTTCGAGTTTGCCGTAGCTCAGATTCTTCAGCGAAACACCGCGCTTGACCAGCTTCTGGCCCAGAATTTCTTTCACCGCCTCCAGCTTGTATTCATCCGCGGAGGCAAGCTGAATTGAGTCACTGCCTTCCAGCGTGACTTCAGAGCGGGAATCCTTCAAATCGAATCGCGCCTTGATCTCTTTCATGGCCTGATCGATTGCGTTTCGGACCTCTTGAATCTCCACTTTGCTCACAATATCGAATGAATTGTCCTGTGCCATCGCTTGCAATCCTCTGGCAGCAGCCTCGAAGGCCACTCCGCCTATCTCTTCTAGTCTCCCACGGCGGGCGCCAATCCAAATAATCTGCCAAAATTTTCCGCTGTGATCTGCCCGATTTCTTCGAACGTACAGCCATGTATCTGAGCCAGGAGCGCAGCAGTATGCGCAACAAAAGCTGGCTCATTGCGCTGTCCGCGAAGCGGCATGGGCGCCAGATACGGAGAGTCGGTCTCCACCAGGAGACGCTCCAGTGGGAGCTGCGCAGCGACCTCTCGCAGCGGTTGAAGTCTGGGATAGGTGAGTTGCCCGGCAAAGCTGATCAGGAAGCCCATCTCCATCGCCTGTCGCGCATGATCCAGAGTGCCCGAGAAGCAGTGCAGGATGCCGCCAAGATTTGTTTGCGCCCAATTTACATGGAGCATATTCAAAAGGTCGCGCCAGCAGACGTCGTCGTTCTCAGCAGGCCGACAATGAATCAAGATCGGGCGACGGCGATGGGCCGCAATCTCCATCTGCTGGCAAAAGACGCGCGCCTGAAGATCGTGCGGTGTTCCCTCGTGATAATAATCGAGGCCTATTTCGCCACAGGCGATCACTTCCGGTTCCGCGAGCAAAGCATCCAGCGACTCCAGCACGCTCGTATCGGCAAGATGTGTTGCATGCGGGTAGATGCCCGCACTGGCCCAAAGCAGAGGGATTTCCGGCGTTCCTTGAAAACGCCGGACAACTTCCAGCGCCTGGCCCATTTCGGATGGCCCTTCGCCAATCCCGATGGCCAGCACACCGGTCAGACCGCCCTGCGCCGCGCGCAGCAGCACCTGCTCCAGGTCTGCCGAGAATCGAGGACTGTCGAGATGCGCGTGAGAGTCAATCAGCACTTGCGTTTGCCTTTGGGCGACTGTTTACCTTTGGACGTTGCCCAATCACAGGAGGCGATCATTTCAATCGTGCTCCAACCGGAACATCCTCGAGAAATCCAGCCAGAACCGGTGCGCCTTCATCCCCAACGGAAGCGGCTACAACCATGCCGTTGGACTCCAGGCCGCGCATCTTGCGCGGGGCCAGATTGGCAACGATCACCACTTTGCGCCCGATCAGTTTTTCCGGCTCGTAGTGCTGCGCGATGCCGGCTAGAATCTGGCGCTTTTCGTAGCCAAGATCGACCTCGAGGCGGAGCAGTTTGTCGGACTTTGGCACGCGCTCGGCTGTCAGCACCTGAGCCACGCGCAGGTCGACGCGGGCAAAATCGTCGATGGTGATCTTTGCATCCATCTCTTTGGTTGCCTGCTGGACTGGTGCAGGCACGGAGGCGATCGCACTCGCCGGAGCAGGATCGCTCATCGTCGTCGTCTTTGCTTCACTGACAGCCGGGTCTGGCGTGCTCCCTGCCTGGCTGGCAGCAGCCACAGCACTCTGATTGTTCTGGTTTTCAAGATTCAACATACGTTCGATCGCATCCTTTTCTGCGCGGGGAAAAAGCGGCGCAGGCGCAGCAAAAACCGTCCCGGGTTGCAGTCCACCCCACTCGATTGTCTTCAGCTTTCCGGTCCGCGCAGCCTGCTCGAGGTCGCCGAGTCCGAGTTGTCGCCATACCTTCGCTGTTGCCTCCGGCATCACGGGCCAGGCAAGCGCAGTAACCACGCGGATCGCCTCGGCGGCGAAACTCAGCACCCGCGCCTGCACTCGGCGATGATCGTCCTCAGAGCGCTCTGGCGGCTTTTTCCACGGCGCTGCGGCAGTGAGGTACCCGTCGATCACTGCAACCAATCCCCAAAGCGTCTCCAGAGCGCGAGAAAACTCACGCGCTTCAAACTGCGTC
>JAJZDO010000927.1 GCA_021805955.1 Acidobacteriota bacterium | reverse complement strand
TCCCATCGGATATTCGCTCAGGATCGCGCCTCCCGTCTCGAGGATCTGCTCCGCCAGCCGCTTGTTCTCTTTGGGATAGATGACATCGATCCCGGTGCCCCAGACGGCGATGGTTTTGCCGCGCGCGTCGAGCGCGCCGCGATGCGCCGCTGTGTCGACACCCCGCGCCATGCCGCTCAAAATAATCAAGCCATGCGCCGCCAGATCGCGCGCCAGAATCTCCGCCATCCCCGTGCCATACGGCGTGGGATGGCGCGTCCCGACGATGGCAATCCCAGGCTGCGCCAGCAGCGATTTGTCGCCGCGCAGCCACAATACCGTTGGTGGATCGTAGATCTCGCGCAGCCGCTCCGGATATTCCTCATCCGCCGGAGTGATGAGCGTTCCACCACCCTCCTGCACGCGTTTCCACTCTTTTTCCGCTTCGATCAGAGACTTGCCGGAGACGATCGACTGCGCAGACACGGCCGGCAGGCGTAAACCCTCCAACTGCGTCAGCGGCAGGGCCATCACGCCTTCCGCGCTGCCGACGGTGTTCACGGCGCGCCAAATGCGGGTCATTCCAAGCCGGCTGGTCATCGCCAGCGCCAGCCATGCCCGCCGCTCGCCATCCAGCAAGACCGGAGCCGCAGGCGTTGCCTGCTTGGCCGGCACGGATTCATCGGAAGCGTGTGTCGTTGTATCTGTCACGTTGGGGGATGGTGCAACATTGCCGGAGGTTCCGCTCCGTCTACAATCTCCATGAAAAATTGGCGTGATTGTTGCCGAGCGTATCCGGGACTAGCTGAAATGTCAAGTTTGGTGCGATGGTTGAAGACTGTTCTTTACTTACTACTGCGAGTGACGAGTGAGCTGTTATAACGCGTCGCTCCTGCCTTCAACTTTTGTCTCCACTTCTTGTCATCTCCTACAACGTCAATCAAATCTTCAACCATGATTTTGCGAAGCGAACGAACAAGCAGGTATAGCGCAGAGGCACTCAAAATTTGGCTGTAAGAATACTGGTACAAGTCCTCGCCGTGTACCGAACATTCTGGATTTGTTTTCTTCAGTTCCCTTTGCGCAAGAAACTTTTTCGGTATCAGTTTTCCATGTGCAACGATGCTTCGAAATTGAAAGAGGTCTGTAGCAATGCTGCCAACAGTCAAGTCTGCCTGAAACTCACATTCAAATAGAGGCGGGAAAATAAGCGTGTCTACTCCAAGGAATCCAGTCAATCGCTCGACAAATGGAATTTTCTTTTCAGCCATGAAAAGCATATCCAAAGCCATCACCCACATAAGAGTGCTCAGGTATATGTGATTCGCTTGAAGTCCAAGTTCCAGCAGAACTATCGGATTCTCCAGGCGTGTAATTTTCTCATCGAATGCCCGACTGACCCCTCGATATACCTTCTCGAAATCTTTCTTGATGCCTTCTACATCATAGTAAGCCATGCACGCAATATCTGGGCACTTCATTTCTGAAGGATGAAAGCCATAATTCAAGTGCGTCCACCCCTCTTGATTCTTACGGAAACCCATATACACATTCTTGCAACCGAACGGACGTATGATTTGAAGTGCAGACATTGCCCTCTGAGCTTTCTCGTAATCTGGAGGCGCATTGTGGTCTCTCTCAACATCCTTGGATACAGTGAGCCACACTGGCCATCTTGAAATGGCATTCACGTCCATTCCAGGCATGATCTGATTCAAAAATGACCCATCCCACTGGATGTTCTGGATTTTCTCAATAGACACACCATCTGGGAACGTAAGGTTCTCCGAACCCAATTTATGCGGGATGGGAGTACCAACAAGAATTGTCTCCATACGGTTAGCCAGTGTTTATAGAAGTATTGATATCTGTTCTGAGCATACGATAACCGATATACGGGTGCCCCATCCTCGCCACGGCGAGCGTGGGTGGATCAACTGCGTCATTCTTTCACTTGTGCGTTGCCCGGAGTGGACGCCGCTCCTGTGCCAGCCGTTCCGCGAGAAACACTTTGAGGAGCGACTGATAAGGCACGTCCCGCTGGTTTGCCAGCAACTTCAAGTCTTCAATCATGGACACGGGCAGGCGAAGCGAGATGGTCCGTAGCGAGGGCTTCAGTTGCACAAATTTTCGTGCCCGCCCCTTCGACCAATCGACGTATCCAGTCGAGTCTGCCTTGGCCCAGAAGTTATGTTCCTCTTCTTCGTTCTTAAACTTCGGGATTGTTTTTTTCGTGCCTTGCATAGATGTCCTTTTCATTGCGATTCATATCGCGCGCCGATATCACCCTAATCGACTGTCCGCGAACCGTAAACGCTACAAATAAATGCCGCCCTTTACCCGTTCTTCCCAGCGCATAATAGCGCCTTTCGGCTGCGGAATGCCGAACATCGCCACGCGCTACCAACGACTGTTGGAAGAAAATGTCCTCTGCTTCTTCCGGCGTCACCCGATGCCGTTCCCAATTTTTGAGGACGTTGGTATCATCCCAATCAAACCCGGTACAGTTCTCCAGTGGATCGGAAGTGGTCACACAGTAAGTATATATGAGCGATATACAAGTGTTCATGTCGTAATGATCGACACAATGGCATTCACGCGACACATTGCTACACTTGTGTGTGACGCATCGCCTCCGCATCTCCGCCATTCGCTTTCTCAATCCCGCACCGTTGATGTGGGACTTTGAACATCCGCCGGAGATGGCGCGGCTGGCCGAGCGCTACCGGATTCATTCCACAATGCCGTCGCAATGCGCTACGGAACTGGCCGATGGTACCGCCGATATCGGGCTGATTCCTATTGCCGCGTATGCAACGACACCGGAGCTGGCCATCCTCCCCGGCTGCACCATCGCTTCGCTCGATCGGGTCCGCTCCATCATTCTTGTAGTCAGGCATCCAGATGGAATGGGCGCTGTGCGCCGCGTTGCCGCCGACACGGCCTCGCGCGCATCGAATGCCTATGCGCAAATCATCTTTCGAAAATTCCTTGGCGTCGACCCGGAATTTGTTCCACATGCGCCCAATCTGGAGGCCATGCTGGAGAACTGCGATGCTGCGATCCTGATTGGCGACCCGGCCCTGCTGGCGCTGGAAGAAAAGGCTGCGCGGTTCGCCCGCACCGGCCAGCGTCTGGAATATGTGGACCTGGGGCAGGAATGGAAACGCCATACTGGCCTGCCGTGGGTTTCCGCCGTGTGGGCGGTGCGGCCCGATGCTGTCGCCGCATCCGGCCTCGCGCCCGCCAGCATCATCGAGGATTTCATCCAGTCGCGCGACCACGGCACGGCCCACATCGAGGACCTTGTCCGGGAATGGGCGCCTCGCATCCGGGTCCCGGCGGCAACGATTCGCACCTATCTGTCAACCAATATTCACTACGTGCTGGATGAGTATTGCCTCGCCGGAATGGAATTGTTCTTCCGCTACGCCGCCGAATGCGGCGTACTGCCGCCCGCGCCCCAGCTTCGCTTCCTCTAGCCGATGCCGGCTCTTCAAGCTTCCGGAGAAACTACATTGCTCTATGGGCTGAGATACATACGCTAGTTTGTTCTGCTGAAGATTTCCACTCCGGTATAATAGCCTCAGGCCAGTAATTGAAAGCCTACTTGGAATTTCCTCGATCTCCCAGCCTCTCGAAGAGCACACTCCCTAAGGCACATCTATGAAAGTAAGTCGAATCATCGCATCGCACGCGTGGCTACTTGCTGCATGCATGGCAGGGGCACAGGTACGGACTCCCGCGCCAGCTGCCAACCAACCAGCAACAACGCAAAATACTACCCAGCCGGATTCGAACGGGGTTCGAGCGCAGAAAGCGCAGGCTAAAGAAGTCAAGCGGCAAATCAAGTATAAGAATAGGGCGAAAAAAGACCGCGTGAATGCTCTCAAGGACCAAGAGAAGGCTGCCAAAACCAGGGCCACCGCAGACAAGCAGCGAGACAAATCTGACGTGGATCAAGCCAAGGCCGCCACCGATCAGGAACAGTCTACTCCGCAGCCGTAACCAGCCGTGCAGACGCACTCCAGAGTTCTTCGACGTTCGCGGGAAGGGCATGTTCCAACGATTCTTCGCAGCTACTGGTGACAGAGCGCATGCCTCGCTTGGATTCCAGTTGTGACCTTCCGGCTGTTTCGGAGGGTCTTTTCTTTATGTACGGTTGGCGCAACAGGCGATCGAGCGGCGACTGGCTTTTTCAAAGCTGAAAGAACGCGCTGCAGTGGTTGCGCCTTCGGCAGCGGCAGTCTGCAATGAAGGCCGACCATCTTTCCGGCTGCATCCCGCGGAGTAAGGTGCCGAACACGTGCCGGGCGGCCTCAGGATTCTTCCCAGTAGCCCTGGTCGCGACGAAAATAGCTTTCATCGCCAGAGTGGAGCGCAGTCTTCAAAAACATAGCCGCAATTTGCATGTGTCCCATTTTTTGAAAGCGCCGATTCGATGTGAGCACAGTTCCATGAATGACCGCGAAGCGTCGGCGCGCCACCTGTTTGCTCAGTAGATAATCTTCCGCATAGAGCGCCTGCTCATTGAATCCACCGAGTCTTTCAAACTCCTGCCGGTCGAACAGCATGAACATGCCGGTGGCAAAGGGCGCGACCCAGCGCGACGCTTGCTGAACGATATTGCTGGCCTGATAAAGAAACCGATCGGCGGCGTTGCCTTCGATACAGGCGACGTTCGTCGTCAGGCAGTGCAGATGGCGTTTCTGCATGGTGGTAACGGCGCGACGCAGCAGAGTTGAATCGGCAAGCACTACATCCGCGTCAAGAAAAAGCACATAAGGTGTGGTAGCGCGACGCGCGCCTGCATTGCGGCCCACAGAAGGCAAACCTCCGGGGATAATTTCGACGCGAAACCTCGCGGGAAACGACCGCGCGATTTCTGCCGTGCCGTCGGTTGAGTTGGCGTCAGCAACGAACACTCTGGGATCCGGCAAGCGCAGGTAATCCTGCCGATTCAAAGAGGTCAGCAACTTCGGCAACGACTGGCTCTCGTTCCGCGCTGGAATGACGATAGTGAGTTCCGCCCGCATAGATTTGGATCTCCACGCCGTGCTGGTTGATGGTAAGGAACGTGGCGCGCGCATCGACCCACGAGCCGGAGTTGTAGTACTCCACGCCGTCGCAGAGCAGCGACAACGCGGCATGCGTGTGGCCGCAGAACACGCGCTCGCATTTTCCAATGCGAGCATCATGGATCGCTCCCCTGGCCACTTTGTCGGAGAGCAGCAACCAGCGCGTGTTCAGGCGATCCAGAAAACGCGAGAAACATTTCGTGCGCGAATCCACTTTCTGGATTTCCAGAAAGATCCGTTCTCCCAAGCGGTTGAGCCATCGATTCTTTTTGCCGAAGCCGTCGAACTGGTGCCCATGCATGGCCAGGTGACGCTTGCCTTCGTACTCCCACACATACCGCTCGTAGACGGGAACGCCGACCAGGTGGGACATGAGGTTCGCGAGGCCAGTATCGTGATTGCCTTCCACCCAGACCACTTCCACCTGGCGTTTTGGATTGGAAAGTTTGCGAATATAGGACAAAAACTTCCAGTGCTCGCTGGTGAGGCGGCGAAAATTGAGATCGGAAAAAATATCGCCCAGCAGCACCAGCCGCCGATAGCTATGCGACTGCAGCACGTCGAGCGCATCCTGCGCCCGGCTCAGGTCGGACCCAAGATGAATGTCCGACAAGATCAGCGTGTCGTACGGGTCGCCATTCATACCCAAGTTATGCGGCATTTCTCAGCACTGTACGATTAGCGGGAGATGAAAAATCGGTGAATCGTCGCGGCGGGAGTCAACCGCGTTAGAGCGGTCGGATTTGTTTCCGCTGACGCTGCACCTTCCATTACACTGGTCACATCTAACCGCATATGGAATTTCGACAGCTAGGACGATCGGGATTGAAGGTGCCGGCGCTTTGCTTCGGCACAGGAACATTTGGCGGTAAAAGCGAATTTTTCAAAGCCTGGGGCGCGACCGACGTGAAAGAGGCAACGCGCCTGGTCGACATTTGCCTGGAAGCCGGCGTGAACATGTTCGACACCGCGGACGTGTATTCGAAAGGTCTGTCCGAGGAAATCCTGGGCCAGGCGATCGCCGGACGGCGCGACAAGGTGCTGGTGTCCACCAAGGCCACCTTCGCGATGGGCGACGGACCGAACGATCGTGGCTCCTCGCGACACCATCTGATCCAGGCTTGCGAGGCGAGTCTGATGCGCCTGGCGACGGACTATATCGACATCTACCACCTGCACGCGTTCGATGCGCTCACGCCTGTGGAGGAGACGCTGGACACTCTGAATACGCTGGTGCGCAGCGGCAAGGTGCGCTATATTGCGTGCTCGAATTTCTCCGGCTGGCATTTGATGAAGTCGCTGGCTGTGTCGGAACGGTACGGCTGGGCACGCTACGTTGGACACCAGGTCTATTACTCGCTGATTGGCCGGGACTACGAACAGGAATTGATGCCGCTGTGCCTCGACCAAGGGGCGGGTGCCATCGTGTGGAGTCCGCTGGGCTGGGGACGACTGACTGGGAAGATTCGCCGGGGACAGCCCCTGCCGGAAGTGAGCCGACTGCATAAGACATCGGAGCAGGGACCGCCGGTGGACGATGAATACTTGCACACGGTGGTAGACGCGCTCGACGCGATGGCCAGGGAGACAGGAAAGTCTGTGCCGCAGATCGCCCTGAACTGGCTCCTGCAGCGACCTACGGTTTCCACCGTGATTATGGGCGCCAGAAACGAGGAGCAGTTGCGGCAGAATCTGGCCGCGGCAGGCTGGAATCTGACGGCGGAGCAGGTCGCCAAACTGGATGCCGCCAGCAAGACCACGCCACCATACCCGTATTGGCATCAGAAGCAGTTCCGGGACAGAAATCCCTCTCCTGTGCCCGAGTCGGAGTAGTGGGCGCCGCTCACGGACGGCAAGCATAGCGCAGCCGATTACTGGACGCTTTTTCGGCTAGAGCATTTTCACAGATAGCGTAAGGTTTGGGTGCCCCATCCTAGCGTAGCTAGGGTGGGATAGCGCTATGTCCGCATTACAGCAACTGTGAAACTGGTCTATGCCCGGCGGCGCTTTGTCTGCGTCTCAATCCATTGCCGCAATGCCATGTCCACTCGCGTCTGCCATCCGGGCCAGTGGCACGAAGCCGCTCCACCACATCGCTGGAAAGACGGATGGTGACAACTTCCTTGGTGGGAGCTTTCTGCGGCGGTGGCAGCTTTCTGCGGCCCGCGCGGTTTCTTGAGCGAGCGCAGCTTTGTCTGCAACGACTCCGGCAATTGCGAGAACGGCACAGCGCTGGCGAAGTCTTCCCTTGTCCATTCGGGGTTTTCAGCGTCGATCATTTCTGGATTCGGAGTTTTCCTCATACCGTGCCCTTTCTCTGCGGTTCGCTCTTCGCAGGCTGATGATTCGCATCGCCGCGAACTTTGAAGACAAGCGCGTGTAGCTCCGGACCGATGAAACCGAACGAACGGAAGCGGCGTTCCCCGCAATCGCACCGCGTATCTTCCGTCGTCACAGCGGTCTCAAAGTCGAACTCCGCCGCCAGTTCAAAGGAAAGGCCGCGTTCCCGGAGGTTGCGCTCGTTTTTCTCCAGGCCGAACGCAATCTCCACACTCAAATTGTAAATACAATTGCCATTGAACGGCAGAAAATACTCTACTGGCGCGGAGCATCGTCTACCCTGGCCCCCGCGCTAGCAGGGAT
>JAJZDO010000929.1 GCA_021805955.1 Acidobacteriota bacterium | reverse complement strand
ATTCGGGAGGCGTCTGATATGAGTAAAATTGCCGACAATGGAGCGGGAGTGCCGATGCGCCGAAGTGATGTGTGATCCACAAACCAAGGCACTGGAACTGGAGGTCCATACAAACCCAGTTATAGGAGAGCATTGAGAACTGCCCCTGGGTTCTGAAATCAGGGGTCAAATGACTGCACTCAACAGTGATCCTACTTTGACTTAGATTCAGAACCTTGCGAATGCCCTGGAATACAGGTCCATGGAATAGAGTGCCGTCGTGGTAAGGGCGCAGATGAGCATGGCGAGGGTCTTCCGTCAAATCAAAGCGCTCGTAGCGCGTCTGTACTGGTGAGTGACGCGTGATGCAGATATCGGCGCTGTAGTGATAACGCTGATTCTTGCCTGGCGTCTCGCTCAAAACCTTCGTGGAGAGTACGCGATGATCCGCGTCGCTCGTGGATTCGCTTACCTCGACAATGAAGGAAGATGGAAGATGATCATCACAGACTAGTCCCTTGAGCACCCGCAGGTCGGAGAGACTCAAAAGACGATAGCCGGGCTGCAGTCCCAGGCAGACGTTGGCCATCCATGCGCCAGCGCAGGCGGTTGGTAAAACCGCCTTGCCGTCGATGACGTGGTCCTGAAGGAAAGGATTCCCCGGAACATCGAGTTCGCGGCGAATGCGATGCTGCGGTAATGCGGTGCCCTGGTGCACTGACGTCGCGGGAGGCGGCGCATCATTCACAAGAATTTGGACATTCTTGTTTTCGGCCTTCAACGTATCAACGAACAGCGTCACACCGGTTTCAAGCGGCATGACATTCACTCCGGCTTTGCCGAGAGCCGACTTTAACTGCGGCGTCACCATGCCGCCATCCCACGGTCCCCAATTAAATGCTGTAGTGTGGCAGGCGGGGTAGCGCTGCTTGAAAGCATGGGCGAACTTGTTCAAAACCTCGTTCGCTACCGCGTAGTCGGCTTGTCCACGATTTCCATAGAATCCGGAGATGGAGGAAAACAGGACCATGTATTCGAGGGCGGTGCAATCAATACAGGAAAGTATGGACCGCAGACCAGCGACCTTGGTGTTGTAGACAAGGTCCCAGTCTTTCTGGCTCTTCTGTTCAATCAACTTGTCAGATAGTGCGCCGGCTCCGTGAATCACGCCAGTAATTGTTCTAATGCCTGTTGCGGCGAGCGCTGCCGCAAGATGACCGGGACTGGTTGCGTCCGCGCTGATGTACTGGGCGTGGCTACCTGCATCTGCAATAGCCTGCAGCGTATGTTTGATTTCATCCCGCCCTTTGATTCGGCGCGCTAAATTCTCAATTGCCGCAGGTGTAGCATTTTTCTCCTGCTTACGCAGATAAGCCGCGACCTGCTTTTTCAGGTCGGTGTCGTTGGCATAATGCAGTTCGGGAGCCGTGGCATCCACTGCTGTTCGTCCGAAGAGTATGAATTGACACTGGACTGCCTGCGCGAGTCCGATTACACAGCGGGCAGTTACTCCTCGCGCGCCTCCGCTGACTAGGAACACCTGATTGGCATCAAGCATGGTCTGCCTCTTGGACAACGAGCGTGTAGCGACCGTGCGGGTCAACTCCAACCTCGAAAAGGTTGTAGTCAGGATCGAACAATTCCTCTATCAGCCGTTCAGCGGCGGTATCGCTGTCCAGCGCTGGCGACATATCCACCGCCCGACAGTAAGTGCTGGTCCATTCATGGCGCAGCGTTTTAGCAAGACCCAAGATCCCCCCAGCAAGGCTGCCTGTTGCATCTGCCGAGCCAGAAAAGCCAAGTCTTCCGTCAATTTGAGCGACAGCATAGTATCGGCTGAAAGGTACGGCGAGGAATGCTCTGAGCTTTTTGGCTGTAAAAAAGCTTTCACGCAAGCGCTGGTCCGCTTCACTATCAAGCAGTGGGTCAGTGATTGCGGATGGTGCATGCGAGTTGAGTTCAATGAAGGTGGTTATCGGGCCGAAAGTGCGATGAACGCTCTCCAGCGCCTCCGCCCATGCGCTTTCAGTGCCGTCTGCGACAAAGACAGTAGGCATGTCAGATTTTGATGGTGTTGACGCTGTTCTGAGCAATACGATCTGCCATCCCTTCATCTTGAGTCTGGTTGCCAAGCGTGGAGCAACGGGGCCGCCATCATCCTTGATGGCGCAGACCAGGCTGCTTTCCTGTGCGGTCTCTATGCTGTCTGGACGAGGAAGAGTGCGAAGACTCACCTTGTGCACGAGCGATGGACCAGAACGCTCAGCCGGCGCAAGTGAGTTCAGTTGACTGGAGTTTTTTTTTCTGAGTCTGCCAGAAATTCGGCGATCTGGCCTATGGTTCGCATCTCGGCAAACTTTTCGAAGTTCAAGCCAGAGAGACTACTGATAACTTGTCCTTCAAGAGCAGCCATAATCTCGACACGTTTGAGCGAGTCAATGCCGAGGTCTGCATCGAGATCCATGGAGACATCCAGGGAATCGAGCGGATAGCCGGTCCGCTCACTAATTACAGAGAGAAGAATCGATGCGATTGCATTCGCATCTGAAGGCAGTCCCGAGGAAGCCGTAGCCGTCGTCGGGATTATGGCCTCTTTTGCACCTGCTGATGGAGCGGTTAAGGATGGCGCGGCGACCTTTTCCAGCACAATGGGATCAAGGGCTGATAGAGAAGGCAGTGGGAGAGGCGGAATAGGTGTGAAGCTTGCGCCTTCAGCGGCACCAGAAGAGCGAACTGGCTCCTGTGCGCCATCTACGAAGAGGCGTGGCCGAACTGGCTGACTGGGAAGCGCCTGCGGCAAGAGGGATACCGCTTCCGCACCGCTCAGATACCGTTCGTGTACTTCCTTCGAGATTCTTTGCTGCTCATGAAACATCGACATCCCGCGTTCAAATGCGTCCAGCGCAGAACGATCAACGTGCGCACTGCTCACAAGGCCATAGAGCTGTTGCATAAGCAAAAAGTATTTTTCAGAATGGACTGCTGTGTTCTGGAGGTATTTGAGATGTGCGGATGAACGCGCATCTTCCGATTCGCTGCGCACATGGTCCTGATGAGTCGTCTGGGGCGATTCCTTCATGGTAGTCTCCGATGCTGTGTTCTTCACTGAGGAAGTCCCCGCGGTGGGGCGATCCTCAGCAGGATTGCTTTGCTCCAGGGCGGCTGCGAATGAGGCTCTGGTTTTTTCGCTTATGTAAGCATTGCCGCCGACTTGAACAGTGAGACCCGGCTTGCGCGAGCCAATGGCAGGCAGCGGCTGTGCTGGATCGATATCGCCGAGTTGAAGACCGGCGACGCGCAATTGCACGTAGGCTTGCCGCAGTTGCGCATCACTGTCTTTAGATCTACTGGCATTGAGTGCGAGCGCAAGGTGCGGCTTGCCTGCGAGAATATCTCCGACCATCCTGGTGAGGGTATTGCCCGGTCCAATTTCGATGAAGATGCGGCCTCCATCTGCATATATTGCTTCGATTCCCTGAAGAAACTTCACAGGATTCACTAAATGATCCGACAGCAATGCCCGTATTTTTCTGGCTTGATTTGGGTAAACCTCAGCGCTGCTGTTGGCGTACACGGGAATGGTGGGCGAGCGGAAATACAAGGACTTGAGCCTGGCTGCAAACGGATCCCTTGCATGAGCGACGAAGGGGGAATGAAAAGCCGCTGCTACAGGCAGCAAGGTTGCGCTGCTTCCAATCGCTGTCAGATCGGACTTGAGTGACTCCAGAGCCTCGCGCGATCCGGCAACGACGACCTGCGATCGCGAGTTGGTGTTAGCCACGACAACACCTGGATACTCGGCGAGCAACGGTTCAAGAACCTCTGCGTCGCCTTGCACAGCCAGCATGGCGCCTGGATCTGCATCGGCACTTGCAGGCTGAGCCATAGCCTGGCCGCGCGCATGCAACAGTTCAAGGAAGTCACTATCATCCAATACACCCGCCGCCCACAAAGCTGTCAGCTCACCCAGGCTGTGTCCAATCGCGAAGTCCGGACGCAGACCTGCCTGCCTTAGCAGCTTATACAGACCCATGCTGAAGGCCCCAATGGCGGCTTGCGCATGATTGGTCGCTTGCAGAGTGGAGTTTTGCTGTTTTCGTTCCTTTTCAGAGAAGGTCGGAGGCGGGAAGACGACCTCTGTCACGGGCCGTGCGCCGTGTGCAGCTAGGACGGCATCCATGGCGGCGTACGAGTGATGAAGGATGGGGAAATTCAGGCACAAAGTTCTGCCCATCTCCACATACTGCGATCCCTGCCCGGGAAACAGAGCGACGACTTTCCCGTCTACTTCCAGGCCTCGCTCACGGTAGTAAAGCCCGTTGGGCAGCGTGAGAGACTCGGCGGCCGGAGTTTCGCGCAGTTCTTCTGCTGCCTGACTCAGGAAGGCAGAAGCTTCCTGGCGGGTTGCCGCCACAAAACCAAGACGCGCTGCCTCAACAGGAATAGTGGTCTGCTTGGATGCTGCGATCAGCGAAGTGAAATACGAGAGGTCATCATCCTGCGTAAGATCCGCGGCAATTGCCGCACAATGCGCACACAGCGACTCTCGATCCGCAGCATGCACAAGAATCATAAAAGCTGCGGGATGCTGCCGCTCTGGCTTGGCGATAGCTGATGGATACTCCTCGAGAATCGCATGGAAGTTCGTGCCGCCAAAGCCAAAGCTGCTGATTCCCGCGCGTCGTCTGCGCTGCGAGAACCAGGGGCGCGTCCGGGTGTTCAGGTAGAAAGGTGACTCATCGATGCAGAGACTGGGATGCGGCTGCTGAATATTGATTGTGGGCGGCAACACCTTGTGGTACAGGCCCAGGGCAACCTTGATGAAGCTGGCAGCACCGGCGGCGACTTTGGTATGGCCAATCTGCGATTTGACAGTGCCTACGGCGATGCGGGGTAAGGATTCGCCGCGTTGTCCAAAGACGCTGCGCAGCGCAGAGAACTCCGTTGGATCACCCGCGGCAGTACCTGTTCCATGGGCTTCAATCAAGTCAATCTCAGAAGGTTCGCAAACGGAGTTTTGCAGTGCCCGCCGTATCGCCAGAATCTGGCCTTCGAGACGCGGAGCATAGATGCTCTTAGAACGGCCGTCGCTCGATGCGCCCATTCCGCGAATCAGAGCGTAGATGCGATCGCCGTCGCGCTCGGCATCCTCTACGCGCTTAAGCACCAGCATCCCCAATCCCTCGCCGATGAGCATGCCGTCAGAGTCTTTGTCAAATGGCCGCATGTGACTGTGCGCAGTGAAAGCTGGAGTCTTACTGAAGCTGAGATAGGCCATGGCGGTGTTGTTCGTATCAACTCCCCCGGCCAGCATCATGTCGCAGTTGCCGCTGTGGAGTTCATGCATCGCCAGCTGCACTGAAGCCAGAGACGAGGCACAAGCTGCGTCAACGGTGCAGTTGATGCCGCACAGACCAAGACGATTGGTAATGCGGCCGGCAACCACGTTAGAGAGATAGCCCGGGAACGACTCTTCCTGCCAGTTGACGTAGGCCATCTTCATCTTCTCGATGATGCTGTCAATGGCGGTGTTGGAGATGCCGGTGCTGCGCAAGACGCGACGCCATATGGGATACTGCAGCCGGCTAACCAACGGCTCAATCAACTTGAGCGAACTGACCCCCAGAATGACGCCCGTACTTTGAGCATAAGGATTGTCTGCGGCGTAGCCCGCATCTGCCAACGCCTGTTTTGCAATTACCAGCGCAAGAAGTTGAGAAACATCCGTTGCCTCGAGTATGTTCGGTGGCAGTCCAAACTCTAGCGGATTGAAATCTATGGGCGGGATGAAGCCGCCGCGCTTACTGTAGGTTTTGTCCGGAGACTTCGAGTCTGGGTCGTAGTAGTCGTCGATCGACCAGTGTGTGGCCGGCACATCCGTAATGCAGTCGACCTCTTCCAGAATGCTGCGCCAGTAGTGGATGATATCGGCGGATTGTGCAAAGGCGCCAGCCATGCCGACAATGGCGATTGAAGAAGATCGCGGCTTTATGACAGCACCGCCGCCGAGGCATCGCTCACAGAGAGACGTTTTGGGTGCCT
Source organism: Acidobacteriota bacterium (assembly GCA_021805955.1). The sequence continues at coordinate 1,708 of JAJZDO010000929.1, read as the reverse complement.
GTTTAAAATATAGTCAACGTAACGCGTAAGCAGACTTCGTTCCAGCCGCGGGCAGTGATAAATAGGATCCAGTAATTCCTTTACATTTGTTGAGTCAAACTGAAGTCTCGCGATATTTTCACCCTCTCCGAAGACCTGCGTCTCGCTGACGCTGAAGAGATAAACCAGAGGTAAAAACTCAGGATGCCGTTGCGAGGCCGCTTTGAGATGCTTTCTCCATTCCGCGAAGCTGACCCGTTCGAGGTTGTGCCCCTCTTCCTGCAACCATGCGGTGATCTGGTTGCCATTAAGAGGGTGATCCTGCACCAGATGAAATATACGTTTGGTTGCATCGGGATTAAGAGAAAGGCGAACCATTGCCTGGCTACAAAAGTCCACCGGCGTCAGGTGGAGATAGTTTTCCAGATTGAGCGTGTAGCCTGTGCGCAGTTCCATGGACAAGGTAAGCGAAATCGGGTCCATCTTATTGTGAATACCAGTGCGCGTATCGCCAGAAATAAAGCCTGTGCGATAGACCGTGACAGGAATGCCACGGCTTTTGGCTTCGTAACACATCTTCTCTGCAACCCATTTAGAGAGATCGTAGCCTCGGCCAAAGCCAGCGCCGCTTCCCGTTAGTTCGGTCTCATAGACGGTACGCGCAAGCGAATAGGCTTGGGAGTTAAAGACTGCGTAGGTGGAGCTATAGTGGACGGCTTTGGTGTGATGAACGCAGGCTAGTCGCAGAAGTTGCTGAAGCGCGTTCACATTGATAGGCATTACCTGCTCGTACGTCGACATGAAACTGACCGACGCAGCCAAATGGTAGATGGTGTCAACATGCTCGCCCAGCCAAGCCCAAATCTCAGGGGTTAAGCGGAAGTTCGGCAGCTCCATGTCTCCCATCAGGCAAATGACCCTGGAGTCAAAGTCCTTCGTCTCCAAACCATAGTATGCGAGGTTGTCCAGAACCCTCTGCCTGGCGGCAGCTGGGGTGTCAGCGCGGACCAGACAGTAAATGTCTGCGCGCGTCAGACGCAGCAAGTCACTGAGCACATAGGCTCCGAGAAAGCCCGTCGCACCGGTGAGAAATACAATCTGCGGGTTACTCGTCGGACGAAATGTACCTACAGGTACGATGTCACCCTCGAGCAATCCTTCTGGAGGAAAACTCTCGCGCACAGTAATCATTTTTATTTGCAAAGGGAAAGTAGGAAGTCCCGATCAAAGCTAGACTATCATGCGATTTATGTAAATTAAGTATAAAAGCGAGACTTGAGAGAAATCTTAAGATGACTTGCTGACCTTGCTCTGAGGGTGCGTACTCGATATGCAACATAATCTCCGAGGAAGAGCGGATTGCATGACCACAAGGCGCATCTCATATGCTTCGCCATTCATGCCGGCAACAGCAGGAGAGGTCGCCATCGCCTCCGCGGTGCAGGCAGAGCCGCCGTCCGCTGCTTACCATCACACGCAGACGCCGCATACAATGTCGTCTGATTCTGAGGCTGAAATTGACAGAGATTCTTGCTTCACGGAACCAGCAGCGGACGCAGCATGTGCTGGTCGTCATACGGGAACAGCCCGGTCGGCGCGGTCACCGTTGACGGCTGCGAGCGGAACATATAGTGAATGCTGAATCCGGCAATCACCGACGCGTAGTTGCGGGAGTTGTTCGCGCTCAGGAATCCGCCGGCAAACCAGTGGTCGCTGATCTGGTACGCCG
>JAJZDO010000405.1 GCA_021805955.1 Acidobacteriota bacterium | reverse complement strand
ACATTACGTTCTACGATTGGCAACAGTACTTGAACTTTGCCGACATGCACCTGAAGAAAGCCGCAATGGGGAAAACGGATCCAGCACCAAAAACAACTCAGCAATGAAGCGAACGCGTTTCTGCAATCCGTCAGGCTAAGGAAGCAGGACAATCCATCGCGCCGAGATGGAATCTGAATCACGATCTTAAGTGTGAAGGAGCAACATGCAAACACCGAGAAGAGACGTACTGAAGCTTGCGGGAGGCGGGATCGCCGCCTCTTTGATGACCGCGCCTGCCTTGTTTGCGGCCAATCCATCCGATGCGTCCGGGGCCGGACGGAACGGCAAGGGTACCTATGACGTGCGGGGATACGGCGCGGTTGGCGACGGAACCACGATCGATACGCCGGCGATCAACAAAGCGATCGCCGCCGCGGCCTCTTCCGGAGGCGGGACGGTTCTGTTTCCGGCGGGCACCTATGCCTGTTACTCCATCCATTTGCAAAGCCATGTCACGCTGTTTCTTGAGCAAGGAGCCGTCATTCTCGCAGCGCCCGCGCCTGCGGAGGGAAGTTCCGGCGGCTACGATGAGCCCGAGCCCAATGAAACATGGCACATGTATCAGGACTACGGCCACAACCACTGGCACAACAGCCTGATCTGGGGCGAAGGGCTGAACGACATCTCTATCTGCGGGCCTGGTCGCATCTGGGGACGCGGCTTGAGCCGCGGTAACGGACCGGAATCTCACAATCCGGCAGATAGACGCACCAGCGGCGTCGGCAACAAATCCATCTCGCTCAAGAACTGCCATAACGTCGTGCTCAAGGACTTCCAGATACTTCAGGGCGGCTGGTTCGGCATTCTGGCAACCGGAGTCGACAATCTGACTATCGACAATCTGACCATCGATACCAATCGCGATGGCATGGACATCGATTGCTGCCGCAATGTTCGCGTATCGAATTGCACTGTCAATTCCCCTTGGGACGATGCCATAGTTCCGAAGAGTTCATTTGCGCTGGGCTATGCGCGTCCCACGGAAAATGTCACCATCTCGAACTGCTATGTGACTGGCGCGTATGAATTGGGAACTCTGCTGGACGGAACGCTCAAGAAATTTCCGGATGGGACCCATGTCTCCCGCACTGGACGCATCAAGATGGGGACGGAATCGAACGGCGGCTTCAAGAATATTGCCATTTCAAACTGTATTTTCGAAGGCTGCCATGGTTTGGCTCTCGAAACCGTCGATGGAGCGCTGCTGGAGGATATCGCCATCACCAACATCACCATGCGCGATATTGTGAGCGCTCCCATTTTCTTCAGGCTGGGCGCCAGAATGCGCGGTCCCGCAAACGGTTCCGTCGGCCAGCTGCGCCGAGTCCTTATCGGCAACATTGTCGCGTCGAATGTGAACCCACGGCAATGCTCCATCCTCAGCGGGATTCCCGGCCACAGGATTCAAGATGTCCAGATCGGCGATGTCTATATCCAGCATCAGGGCGGTGGAACGCGCGAGCAGGCCGCCTTGCGTCTTCCGGAAATGGAAAATGGATACCCGGAGCCGACCATGTTCGGAATCTCGCCGGCGCAGGGATTCTATCTTCGCCATGTTCAAAACATCGACATGAGCCACGTTGAAATCGCTTCGCTCACTTCGGATGACCGCCCCGATTTCGCTCTGGAGAATGTGAGCGGTGCGGAGTTTCTGCGGATCAGAACCCAGAAAGTGCAGGGTGTTCCCACCTTTTCTCTGCAGAATGTGGACAATTTCAGTTGCTCGCTCAGCCGTGGAATTCCAGACACGACCCTGGACCACGTCACTGAGAAGACACTATAGCCTTCTGCGGGCGTGACATCCGAGGCAGCAAAGGGGGGCACTCGCCCCTCCCCCAAATTCCTCTCTTGACGCGCGATTCGATCAACACATACAATAGACCACAGTTATGAACCTGCCTGCCTCCACGAAGTGTTGTATGTGCTGCATGTGTACCATGCGGGCACATTCGCGCATCTTCTGGAGGGTTGGGTAGAGTCAAAAGCTGAAAAGCTTGCAGTAACCCAAATCAAAAGCCCGCCGCGGAAGAGCCGCTCAGGTGGGTTTTTTAGTTTCGGCAGAATCCCCACCCGTTCGGCAACCATCAACACGGGGAGCAGGACTGCCGATGCCACAACATCTTTATGAAGAGAAATGCGATGAGCTTTCCGCCTCTAGCGCGGAATGGAGCAGGTTCGTCCCACGACGGACTCATCGCAAGCTGCCGAGAGAGCATAACTTACAGATTTTCAGCGACGGAGTTTCCAGTATTGTGACTTCGGTGGCGCTTGATTCCTTACAAAAGGAAATATCGGTCCTGCTGCGTTCGGCGGAAAGGATCGTATTACCCGGAAAGATTCAGGCGAACCTGAAGAATCCGAGTACAGGCCGCTGGTCTGGTCGAAGACTGCAACACGGCATTCATAGATTCACCGACAACAGCGCATCAACCACAAACGCATCACAGGAAGCACAATGACTGAACCAATGACAGCGCCGACATTGAACCCGCCAGTAGTGAAAGAAACATCTGCTCAACGCATGGAGCGCCTGAAGCGTCAGAAAAATCCATGGGAGGCATTCGATGAAGTGCGCGAGTTTGCCCGCCAGGGCCGCAGCAGTGTCGTGCCGGAATGGGCCTCCGCCTACTTCAAATGGTGGGGTATCTATACCCAGGGAGATGGCGCAGGAGTCACCGGCGGTAAGGGCGGCGAAGGAAAAATGACGGATTACTTCATGATGCGGATTGGCGTCCCAAATGGAATCCTTGACGCCCGCCAGCTCCGTACAATTGCCGATCTGACCCGACAGCACGCGCGCAACCTTGCCGATATTACTGTGCGCCAGAACATTCAGATGCATTGGCTCACCATTGAATCGTTGCCAGAGATCGTCGATGCCCTCAACCGCGTCGGACTCTCTCCCAAGGGCGCGTGCGGCGACGTCTCCCGCAACGTCACCGGATGTCCGCTGGCTGGTATCGCCGCCGATGAAATTGCGGATGCGTCTCCGTTGGCGCTCGGTTTGGCCCATATGCTGACGGCCAACCCAGAGTTCTATAACTTGCCGCGCAAATTCAAAGTGTCCATTGCCGGCTGCCGGCACTGGTGCACCTATCCTGAGATCAACGAAATTGGCTTGACCGCGATCGAGCGCAAATCTGGCTGCGGAGTTGAGGTCGGCTATTCCATCCGCGTGGGCGGAGGACTTTCCAACCAGCCGCATCTGGGAGTTCGCCTGAACGTATTCCTGCGACCGGATCAGGTCTTGCCCGTCGTTCACGCCGTTACGGAATTGTTCCGCGACCAGGAGGTGCTCCGCGAGAGCCGTGAACGTGCCCGCTTGAAGTATCTTTTTCTCCGTGAGGGGTGGGATGGGGAACGATTTCTGGCGGAGGTCGAAGCCCGGCTGGGATATCGCCTCGATCCTGCCGTGGAAGAGCGCTTGCCTGAAGATATTTTTCGCGATCACGTTGGCATTCATCGGCAGAAGCAGGAGGGACTCAGCTATGTGGGCGCATCGGTCCTGCGCGGGAGGCTTAGCGGCGATCAGCTCATGGCCGTGGCCGGGTTGTCCGAAAAGTTCGGCACAGGGGATGTGCGTTTGACCGTGATGCAGAATCTTCTGTTGATCAATATTCCCAATGCGAAGGCAAATGAGCTGGCGAGAGAACTGGAAGCGATTGACCTTCGTGTCGAGGGGTCCAATTTCTGGCGCGGCGCCATCGCCTGCACTGGCACGGAATTCTGCAAGCTCGCCATCACCGAGACCAAAGGATTCACGCGCTGGCTGGTCGAGGAGATGGAGCAGCGCATTCCTCAATTCGACCAGCAGCTCAAGCTGAATGTCACAGGCTGCCCCAACAGTTGCGGCCAACATTGGATTGCCGACATCGGCATCGAGGGCAAGAAAATCAAGCACCAAGGTAAAATGGTCGATGCCTATTATTTCTGCCTGGGCGGTGCCGTCGGACTGCATCAGAGAACGGCCCGTCCGGTTGGCTACCGCTGCGCGGCGACGGAAGTTCCCGAGGCCATGGAGCGGCTATTGCGCCAATATCTTGCCGGTCGCGACGATGGAGAGAATCTGCGCAGCTACTTTGCCCGCCATAGCGATGCCGAGTTGCGCGATCAGCTGGCTGGCGCTGTGTTCGAACCGGTGGCGCGCGATGTTTCTCCCGGACATGTTCCCTACGCGGCGGAATGATTCACACTGGAAGAAGAAGGAGCGGCATGAATCTTTTGCCCATATTTTTGAAGCTGGAGCGCAGAGCTTGCCTGGTTGTGGGCGCCGGCAATGTCGCGTTGGAAAAAATATCCAGCCTGTTACATGCGGACGCAACACTCCGTGTGGTGGCTCCAGTCGCGTGTGAAGAAGTTGAGCGGCTCGCGGCGGCGGGCAAGATTGTATTGATACGTCGGGAGTTCCAGGAGTCCGACCTGGAAGGACAATTTCTCGTTGTCACAGCGACCAATTCTCGCGTCGTGAATCGCTCCGTGTACCAGGCGGCGCAGCAACGCGGTCTGTTATGCAATTCAGTCGACGATCCACCGAACTGTGACTATTACTTTTCCTCGATTGTGCAACGAGGAAAGTTACAAATTGCCATTTCTACGGCTGGAGAAAGTCCCGCTCTGGCCCAGCAGTTGAGGCAGGACATCGATGCCCAGTTACCGCAGGATACCGCGGCGTGGCTCGATGAACTCGGCAGTCTGCGGCGAGAGATCCTCGCGACACATCTTGCCGGGAATGAACGGAAGGCTCTGCTGCATGCACTGGCGCATCGTTCGGTCTGTGCCTTGGAAGAATGCCCATCTCGAAAACTTGCCTTCCCTGAAAATTCAGAACAGGAGCATGCGCGATGACGACAGCACAGAAAGGCACGGTGTATCTGGTAGGCGCGGGTCCCGGCGATCCGGAATTGTTGACCCTGAAGGCCGCCGACTTGTTAGCGACCGCGGATGTGGTTCTGCATGACGATTTGGTTCCCCAGGCGATTCTCGATCGCGCCCGACCTGGAGCATGCGTGGTTAGCGTTGGGAAACGCTGCGGCAGCCGTCGCATCACGCAGGAACAGATTCACCTGCTAATGATTGAGCACGCGCGGAGTGGGGCCAGTGTAGTTCGCCTGAAGAGCGGCGATCCGCTGATCTTTGGACGCGCCGGCGAAGAACTCGACGCGCTGGAAGAGGCCGAGATTCCATGCGAAATTGTCTCTGGCGTGACCTCCATGTTTGCCGCTGCGGCGGCGGCGCGGAAGTCCTTGACCGACCGGCGCAGTGCATCGAAAGTAATTTTGACCACAGCGCACCACGCCTCCGGCAGCAATGCCTCGAATGGGTCGTCCCTTTGGCGCGGCCCCTTACCGACCGATGCCACCCTGGGAATCTACATGCCTGGACGCGATCTTCGCGCGCTGGCCTGGGACATGCTTCAGGGAGGGATGCCGCCTGAACTGCCCTGCGTTGTGATGAGCCAGGTTTCCTTGCCGGGCGAGGATCGTCGAACCACCACGCTTGGCGGTCTTGGAGATTTAGTGCCGGGTCCCGCCCCATTGCTGGTGTTGGCGGGCTGGCCTCTTGCCAACCGCCCCACAGACGCAATCTCCGAGTTTGCCCGTTCGGAGTTCTCGCAGGACGCCGTTTTTCCGGGGCAATAAGCCCCACACTCGCCGACAATCGACCTTACCGCGGACTACGCCCAGCGGGCGTCGATGAACCTTCAACGGCGTGTCCGCTCGGTTTCCCCCCGCTCTCGGTTTCCTGGCGTACTCCGGATTTCCCCCAACCAATCCGGTTAGAAGTCAGCTTCTGGATCGCCGATTTTCACGGCAACACAAAGATAGTTTTTTTACTTGCGGGAGTTGGTAACCGGGTATATAGTTTGCCCACTGAATTGAAGTGCTCTGTGCGCTTGCACCCATTGCGGCAGGGAAGAAGCCCAGGGCCAATCCGGAAATCTCCTTCACAGTCGAGCGGATCGGCAAACGCTCCAGTCCGCCGGCTGCAGCAATCCCAATGTCGAGGGTTCCCCTGGAATACCCGGCGTGCTTACCATCCCCCCTTCCAGGCGCCCGACACCATCACGAAGGGAAGGTGCTTTATGGCGAACCAAAAAGCTTCACCCGCAACGACGCAGGAAACGGAAACCGCAATTGCTCCCGGCGGACCGCGCCCCAGAAGCAGTACTTCACCTATCCACCCCGGCGAAGCCGTTCAACAGAATGCGACCGGCGCATTCGAAGTCGTCACCGCCGCGCAAAACATGAAGACCGATGGCACCCCGGCAACCGCTACGGATCTTGTGCTGACTCCCGGCGGCTATCGCACCAGCTCGTTGGTCCATTATGTCGAGCACGGAGCTGTGATCGACAGCGCCCAGAATCATCTCAAGATGCTTGGTTCCAACAATGCGGTTCTGGCCGACTTGGGCCAGCTTGTCCTGAAACCGGCCGGCCGCCCGCTCATGCCTTTTGAGGTGACGCTTCATCCAGAGGTGGTTCCGGCCCTCGGCTCAGGTTGGATCGTCTACGCCTCCTGGACCGAAAACTCCAAACCGTTGACGCTCTTCACCACTACTTGGACAGTTCCGCCGCCGCCGGCAACCCAATCCGGGCAGACCATCTTCCTATTCAACGGCATCCAGAATTCCACGATGATCTATCAACCCGTCCTCCAGTGGGGACCTTCCGCGGCAGGAGGAGGCAATTACTGGTCGGTCGCCAGTTGGTACGCGGACGGCCAGGGTGGACAGGCCTTCTATACTTCCCTCGTGCGCGTGAATCCAGGTCAGGTGCTGGTCGGCGTCATGACCGAAACCGGACAGTCGGCCAGTGGCTTCAACTATAACTGCCAGTTTTCCGGCATCGCCAACACCAGTCTTCCCATCCAGAACGTGCAGCAGCTTACTTGGTGCGTCGAAACCCTGGAGTGCTATGGCTTGCAGAAGTGTTCCGACTACCCACAGACCTGCCGCACCTCAATGAGCGCCATTGAAATCGAGGTGGCCAGTGGTCCCGTCACGCCAGCCTGGGCCGCAACCAACTCGGTGACGGATTGCGGGCAGCACGCCGTCGTCGTCAGCAACGCCTCTCCTGGCGGCGAGGTCGACCTTTACTACAACAACTCCAGTGTCTCTGTCTTTAACGGCAAAGTTACTCTCGGCGACACCAGTCCCCGGAGCCCCTCGCTCGCGTCTTTGGATGGGCGTCTCTACATTGCGTGGAAGGGGGACGGCAACGACAACCTCAACGTGATGTGTTCTGCCGACAGTGGAATCACTTTCGGAGGCAAATTCACATCCGCGGAGACCAGTCCTCAGGGGCCGGGCCTCTGCGTTCACAACGACAACCTCTACATCGCCTGGAAAGGCGATGGCAATGACAACCTGAACGTTGCCCGCGTCAATCTGTCCGGAAACAGTGTCACCGGCTTCTCCAACAAAGTTATCCTCGGCGACACCAGTCCCGTTAGCCCCTCGATCGCATCGTTGAACGGTCGTCTCTACATTGCGTGGAAGGGGGACGGCAACGACAACCTCAACGTGATGTACTCAACGGACAACGGCGCGACCTTCGGCAACAAGTATACTTCTCCCGAAACCAGTCCCCAGGCTCCGGGCCTCTGTGTTCACAACGGCAACCTCTACATCACCTGGAAAGGCGATGGCAACGACAACCTCAACGTTGCACAGGTCAACATCTCGGGCAACTCCATCAG
>JAJZDO010000100.1 GCA_021805955.1 Acidobacteriota bacterium | reverse complement strand
CCACACCAGGCTGCGGAGTCTGGCCGCTCGGGGTGCTCACTTGTACCGAAACGGTTGGGGGAGCGGTGCCGGTTGCAAATGTGTGGTCCGTGTCCTGGAAAGTGACCCCGTTGGCCAGCGTAATCAACGCCTGCATGTGATAGGTGGAGGAGCCACGCATTCCAGCCACTTCCATGTTGATCTCACCGCCATTGTTGGTGGGAATCGTGGGCGTGGATTGAGACCATGTGTTCAATCCGTAGCTGGTGTCCGGCCCAAACTGAACCGACATACTGCCCGGTTGCGGCAGGTAGATAGAATATTCTGCAACCAGCGGATTGGCCGTGTTCGTCACCACTCCCGCTTGAATGACAGCAACAACGGCACTCGCACTGTTGGCCTGCGGCGCGCTGGTTAGCGCCGCCTGCACAACAACATTTTCGCTCTGGCTAACGGTGGAAGGCGCGGTGTAATTGCCGTTGGTGTCGATGGTGCCAACCGTAGAGTTGCCGCCTGCAACTCCATTCACTGACCACGTCAGTGCGCCGCCGCCTGTGACGACGGCAGCAAAATGGACGGTTTGCCCCGGGGCCGCCGCCGCATTCTGCGGGCTGATGGTCACCGTTCCCGCCTGTGTTGGTGTGGGTGCCGGTTGCGTTGGAGCAGGCGGACTGGGAGGCGTCGGCGGCTTGGACGACGAAAGTAGACTGGAGGGCATGCCGCCTGCACAACCCGCAAGCGCTCCCATCAACAGAAGTGAGATTCCGAGGAAGGACGTGGCCCTGCGTCCCGTTGTCAACATGCTTTCGCTCCGAACAGGCAGAACAATCCTGCACAATATGGACGCAACTTACCGGTATACGTCACTGTTCCTCATGGAGAGATGCGAGTTTACCGGCTCACGGCGACACGGGATTGCAGAAATTCCGCATAGGGGCCCTTGAAGTCCTGGATTTTGCGATCCTCAAAATTCCAAATGCGGGTGGCGACTTCATCGATCAGGTCCTGATCGTGGGTGACCAGCAGAACTGTGCCTTCGTACTTCTGCAACGCCTGATTCAGCGCGTTGATGGCTTCCAGGTCGAGGTGGTTGGTCGGCTCGTCGAATACCAGGAAATTCGGCTTCTGCATCATCAACCGGCAGAAGAGCAGCCGAGCCGCTTCGCCGCCAGATAGCGCCTCGGTCGGTTTCAAGCCTTCTTCGCCGCTGAATAGCATTTGACCCAGCACGCCACGAATATCTTCCTTGGTCGCCTTGGGATCGAACTGGTGCAGCCAGTCCGCCGCCGTCATTCCCTTCTCAATGGTTGAAGTATGGTCCTGGGCAAAATAGCCAATCTGCGCCGCATGACCCCACTTCACGACGCCGCTGTCGATGTCGCGACTTGGATTCTCGCCGGTCGGATGTTCCACGCTTGGCGCATGGGCCAGTAGCGCCCTGACGAGCGTGGTTTTCCCCTGGCCGTTTCTGCCGATCAGGCAAATCTTCTCGCCGCGCGTAACCGATGCGTTGAACCCGTCGATGACAACATGGTCCCCGTACGCCTTTCGAACACCTTCCGCTTCCAGGATGTGTTTGCCGGAGGGACGCAGTTGGTCGAACCGAATATACGGGCGCGCGATGTTCGACCTTGCCAGCTCGCTGGTCTGCAACCGCTCCACTTCCTTCTTGCGAGAGGTCACCTGGCTCGACCGCGTGCCGGCGGAGAAGCGCGCGATGAATTCATTCAACTGGGCAATCTTCTTTTCCCGCTCTTCGTTTTGAGCTTCCAGGCGCGTCCGCACTTGTGTCTTAGCCAGCACCATATCGTCGTAGCCGCCGGTGTAGGTGATGATGGTCTGGTAGTCGATGTCCGCAATGTGCGTGCAGACATTGTTGAGGAAATAGCGATCGTGCGAAATCGTGATCAACGTGCCTTCTCGGTGGGTCAGAAAATCTTCCAGCCAGTGGATCGAATCGAGATCGAGATAGTTGGTCGGCTCATCCAACAGCAACGCCTGGGGATTGCCGAACAGCGCCTGCGCCAGCAGCACGCGGACCTTCTGGCCGCCCTGCAGTTCGCCCATCTTGCGTTCGTGAACCTCGTCTGGAATGTCCAGTCCCTGCAGCAGGATCGCGGCATCGCTTTCGGCGGTGTACCCATCTTCTTCGCCGACGATGCCTTCCAGCTCGCCCAGGCGCATCCCGTCGGCGTCATCCAGCTCATGCTTCTCGTACATGCGGTCGCGCTCTTCGAGAGCTGCCCACAAGGCTTTATTGCCCATAATCACGGTATCGATGACGCGATGCGCATCGAAGGCATACTGGTCCTGGCGCAGGACGCCCAGCTTCTTCGGGCGCACGACGACGCCCTTCTGCGGTTCCATGTCCCCGCTCAGAATTTTCATGAACGTCGTTTTGCCCGCTCCATTGGGGCCGGTCAAGCCATAGCGGCGTCCCGCGGTAAAGGTGGTGGAAACGTCTTCGAACAGTATCTTCGAACCATAGCGCATGCTTATATTGCTGACAGAAATCATATCTTCCTTAAGTTTTTCACACTTACCGTGGAAACGTGCGCTGGAATTGCCAGGCAACGATTGAATGCAGCCCGATTTCATTTTCGCCGAAGGGTCGCATATCATGCGAGGGAGTCCAATCATTCGCGGGAAATGTAGTGGAATCGACGCGTCGGCTCGCCGTCTTGGGCAAGAAAGCAAGCGAACGATGCAAGGGAAAGGCAACAATGAACGGGAATAAACGTCTCGACCTGAAACCGCGCGAGGCCTGCCGCTGGGACATGGTGAGTCTGGGAGAAGTGATGTTGCGGCTTGATCCCGGCAACGAGCGGGTCGCGACGACGCGGCAGTTTCGCGCATGGGAGGGCGGCGGTGAGTATAACGTGGCCCGCGGCTTGCGACGCTGCTTCAACCTGCGCACCGCAATGGTCACTGCGCTGGCCGATAATCCTGTGGGACGATTGATTGAGGATTTGATGTTGCAGGGCGGCGTCGATCTTTCGCACCTGCTCTGGATGCCGTTCGACGGCGTGGGTCGAACTGTGCGCAACGGGCTGAATTTTACGGAACGCGGCTTTGGAGTGCGCGCGGCGCTCGGCTGCTCCGACCGTGGACACACGGCGGCCTCGCAATTGAAGCCAGGGATGATCGACTGGGACGAAATTTTTGGCCGCGAGGGAGCGCGATGGTTTCATACCGGCGGCATTTTTTGCGCGCTATCGGAAACCGCGCCGCTGGTGGCCCGCGAAGCCATGGAAGCGGCGCATCGGCACGGTACCATCATTTCTTACGATCTGAATTATCGCGACTCATTGTGGAAATCCATCGGCGGCAAACAGCGCGCTTGCGAAGTGAACCGTGAACTCGCCGGGCTGGTCGACGTGATGCTGGGCAACGAAGAGGACTTTACCGCCGCGCTTGGATTTGAAATCAACGGCGTTGACGACAATCTAGCCGACCTCGACACAGCCCAGTTCCGCGCCATGATTCGCCAGGCGGTCGCCGAGTATCCCAATTTCCGCGTCGTGGGAACGACGTTGCGTCACGCAAAGACTGCGACCCGCAACGACTGGGGCGCGATCTGCTATTTCGATGGCGAGTTCTACGAAGCGCGGCGCATGCCCGATTTGGAAATTTTCGATCGCATTGGCGGCGGCGATTCCTTCGCATCCGGATTGATTTATGGCCTGCTGAGCGGCAAAGATCCGCAGTGGGCGGTCGACTGCGGCTGCGCCCACGGAGCACTGGCGATGACAACTCCTGGCGACACCACCATGGCTACCCTGAATGAGGTCGAGCGACTGATGCGAGGCGGCAGCGCGCGGGTTGTTCGATAGCTTGCTGGATGCTTGAATCATGAGCGGTGAATGCCGGCCGCCGAGCGGGCCCGCGTGAGGGGTCAACCAAGGAGAACCATGATGGACAAAAGCACAATCATGCAGCACATGCGCGAACTGGGACTGGTTCCAGTTTTGCGCGCAACTTTCGCCGAGGAGGCGATGACCCTCGCCGGCGCCATTCTGGCTGGCGGCATCGACATCCTGGAAGTGACGATGACCGTGCCTGGCGCGATTCGCGTCATTGAGCAGTTGGCCGACCATCACGGCGACAAGTTGCTGCTCGGCGCGGGCACCGTTCTCGATGCGGAGACCGCTCGCAACTGCCTGCTCGCAGGCGCGCAATTTATCGTCAGTCCGGCGCTCGATCTGCGCACCATTGAGCTATGCCGCCGGTATAGCGTCCCTGTCATGCCGGGCGCGTTGACGCCAACGGAAATCCTGACCGCATGGCAGGCTGGGGCCGACGTGGTGAAAGTATTTCCGTGCAGCGCTCTCGGCGGAGCGAAGTATCTGAAGGCACTGCAAGGTCCGCTGCCTCAGATTCAAATCATCCCCACCGGCGGCGTTTCGCTTAGCACAGCCGAGGAGTTCCTTGCGGCGGGCGCATTCGCGCTGGGAGTGGGCGGCGATCTGGTCGATGCCAAGGCAGCCCGCGAGGGCCGCAGCGACGTCATCACAGAAAATGCCAGAAAATACATTCAGGTCGTCAAAACGTTTCGCGGTGCCAGCTAAAACTCATCGCCTGGGGAAACTGGCTGCACGGCAAGGATGCGGCGCGTGCGTCAATATGTTCCAATTCAACCAGAAGGGACCTTAAACCCATGCAACCTGTGCGATTTAGCGACATCATTGGGCAGCAGGATGTAGTCGCGCGATTGAAGGGATTCGGCGGGTTCTTCGCCTCCAAAGGCACCACGGCCGGACATATCTTGCTCACCGGCGAAGATGGGATGGGGAAAGAAACCCTCGCCAACGTTTTCGCGAACGAAATGGGCGTTGGATTCCAGAAGGAGGACGCAAGACAGATACAGCAACAGGGCGACTTGACCGCCTTACTCACCAATCTAAAGAAAAGCCAGGTCTTACTGCTCTCGAATGTTCAATCGCTAAAGTCAGTTTTCGCCGAGCGCCTGATAGGCGCCTTGCGGGACGACAAACTGAGCATCATTATTGGGCAGGGGCCTGCAGCGCGCACTCATGTCATGGACCTTCATCCTTTCACTTTGATCGCTACCTGCCCCAAGAAAGCTGATTGTCCACAAGAATTGCTCAGTGAGTTCTCGTTGATCTTGAGCTTCCAGCCGTATACCAGACCTCAGCTTCAGGCGATTGCGGAAAGCAGCGCCAGCAAAGCTGGAGCCTCGCTTGAGCCTGGTGTTGCTGAGTTAATCGCTCAGAGCTGTGATCGGCCTGGTGCCATCGATATTGTGTTCCGGCGACTGGCGCGGGCCATCGACAAACCCGTCATCACAAAAGAGGATGCGTCGCTGGTTTTCGGGATCAACGTGCGTCCAGACACTGCCGCAACAAATGATGTCGGCAACCTCCAGCATTTATCAGGACAGGAGTTCGAGCGACTGATTGCATTCTTGCTCTCTCAAATGGGATTTCACACAGAAATGACAAAGACTTCTGGAGATGGCGGAATCGACATTATCGCCATGTTCGATAAGCCTATCTTCGGGGGACGCTATTTGTTTCAGTGCAAACGATTCACACCCGATGTCCTTGTTGGAGCGCCCACAGTGAGGGATTTCTATGGGGCGGTCAGAGCTGACAACGCCATGAAAGGCATCTTCATCACGACATCGGATTTCACTATGCAGGCACGAGAATTTGGGGAAAGGGTTGGTTTGGAGTTGATCAACTCCGTACAGCTTCAAAAGCTGTTCCTCGAATACGGAATGCTCGAATTAGAGAACGGGTAAACGCTGGCCTTAACCTTGGTGCGCGCCTCGACCACGGTCTGCGCACTTCGATACACTACCCCAGTCGCCTAAAGTGTATGAAAATTCTGGTTTGCATGAAACAAGTCCCGCAGAAGGACGCGCCGCTCAAACTAAACGAGACGGGAACGTGGATTCGCGAGGACGTCTCCTATGAAGTAAACGAACCGGACGCTTACGCGCTGGAAGAGGCGCTGCGCCAGAAGGAAAAGCATGGCGGCGAAGTGGTGGTGGTCACCGCGGGCCCGGCGCGCGCGCAGCAGGTTCTGCGGGAGGCGCTGGCAAAAGGGGCCGACCGCGCCATTCATCTTGTCGACGATTCATTCGCCTCGATCGATCCAGTCAGCACGGCACGCGCCATCGCGGCCGCCATCGAAGGCGAGAGCTTCGATATCGTCTTCACCGGCCTGCAATCGGATGACTTCGGCTTCGCGCAAACCGGCGTCCTGCTGGCGGAGCTTCTTGGCTGGCCACACGGAACCATTATCATTGGAATCGAAAAGGCGGAAACCGGGCTACGCCTGAAGCGCGAATTGGAGGCCGGACAGTATCAATGGATGGATATTCCGCTGCCATGCATACTGACTATCCAAAGCGGAATCAATAAGTTGCGCTACGCAACCTTGATTGGCATCAAACAGGCGAGGAACAAGCCGGTCAAGCAGTTGACGCTGGCCGATGTCGCCAGCAAGCTGGGAACAAATCTGCAAACAATTGAACGGCTGTATATACCGGTGAAGCAGAAGAAGACAGAGATGCTCCAGGGATCGCCTGCTGAAATTGCGAAAAAGCTGGTCGACAAGCTTCGCAACGAAGCCCGCGTGATTTAGCTTTAATAGTGTGTATATGTTGCGGACGTGGGGGCGTACTGAGTCCGCATCGCGAAAAAATTGCAAGGAGAACCAAGACAATGCCAAATATGCTGTTGCCTCCGGAAGAGCGCGATCTGACGCCCGACCAGGTGGTCGCGCTCGATAAGCGCCGTTTCCGTGGCTTGATGCTGCAGGTGATGGGCGGAATTTTGGGAATCATGGCCACATTGTTGACGGTATGGGCCGGCCAGGATTTCACCTATGATCCGGGATGGATTCACCCCATGGGCTATTACATGATCATCGCCGGCACGCTCTCGGCCATCTGCCTGGTGACCGGGACCGTGCTGCGTAAGGGCACGCCTGAATTCGACTGAGATCTTCATGGGCGATCCGGCGGCTCGCCTTCTTCGAAGATCGCTTCGCCGCTTCGTCAGCCCGTGCTTCGGCATGGGCTGACTTTTGGAATTGAGCCGTATGCCCGAAACGATTCTGGTCCTCGTTGAGCAGCAGCAATCGAAGCTGAACCGTGTCTCGCTGGAAACGATCACGGCTGCCCAGTCGATCGCCAAAGATACCGGCTGGCAGGTGGAGATTGCCGTGATGGGCAGCGGTATCGCGGCCATTGCAGAGGAGTTGGCAAGCAGGAAAGCTGCCAAGGTCTACGCCATCGAATCCCCCCAGCTGGTCGCGTATACCTCGGACGCCTTCGTCTATGTGCTGAAAGAATTTTTGTCCAGCAAGCAGCCGAAGCTGGTGCTGATGCCGCATACCTATCAGGTGCGGGACTTTGCTCCCCGCCTGGCTCTGGCGCTGGGCAAGACCGTCATTCCCGATGCCATCGGCTACAAATACGAAAACGGCAAGCTGCTGTTTACCAGGCAGATGTTTCAGGGGAAATTTGCCGCCGATGTGTCGTTTAGCGACAACGGACCTTTATGGATGGCCACCTTCCAGAACGCTGCTTTTCGCGGCGATCTGGCGGAAGCCGGGACCGCGCCGGTTGAAACCATCCATGCGACCGTGCCGGATGGCGCGATTCGCGTGCAGCCGCACGAAATTTTCAAAGAAGCCAAGCAGGCCGTCGACCTTTCTCAGTCTGAAGTCATCGTCGCTGTGGGGCGAGGCATCAAGGAGCAAAAAAATCTGGCCATGGCGGAAGAATTGGCAACATTGCTGGGGGGCGACATCGCG
>JAJZDO010000583.1 GCA_021805955.1 Acidobacteriota bacterium | reverse complement strand
GCGAGCGTTCAGGTCAAACTGGCCGCCAGCCGGCAGACCGAGCAGGAAGGTGGCCAGATCACCGCCAAAAGTCTGCGATGCGGCACCTGTTCCGGATTCCACAAATCCAGAGTTGAAGCTGAAGCTACCGGAAGAGTTGCCAAAGTTCTGGATGCTGATGCGGTACTGACGACCGTCAAAACCAACTTTCAGCGTATGACGACCGATCACCTTCACCATGTCCGTGAAGACCTGGTAGCTGGTGCTCGGGTCGAGCGCCGAACCGGTATCGCCCAGACACTGGTAGCTGCTGTGACCGCCGCAACTGTTGCCGGTCTGAAAGTTGATGAAGGGCAACTGCACCAGTTCACTGGCTGACTGCATGTAGCCCGGAAAACCAAGGCTGTTCGGGCTATAGGCAGTTGCCGGAGTGCTGTGCACCTCGTTGAAATAGGTCCAGTTCAGACGAGTATCGAAGATCGTCGTCGAGTTGAGTGTATAGACGTTATCAAGCGATGTACCCCAGTTTTCGCGCACCAGAATGGTCCCGGTTGCGCCATTTCCAAAGTAGTTGTTCTTGATCTGACTGCGGAAGTTGTGACGCATGTCAAAGAAAACGTGATCGGCTGCGCTGACGTTATAATCCAGGCGCCCAAACTCGTTGTCATAATCGTCCACGCTGGGTGCATTGGCGATGTAGTTGTCCTGCCCGTCGGCGGCAGCATTCGGACTATTGTTGGGCGACGGAAAGAGCTTCATATACGCCTGCGCGATGGAGTTCAGCGGTCCGGCGCTGGTGATCTGGTTCTTCAGAATCGGCGCACGGGTGTACGACGATCCGTTGACTGTGACCTGATAGGGGTTGTAGAGCTGGTTGGGATCAGGATACGGGCTGGTGTTCTTGCCGCTCGGATTGCACATCGCAGCAGCAGAACCCGGATCGTTGGCAAAGCCGGTAGGACAACCCGCAGCAAGCGTCTGATAGAAATCACCCGCACGCTCACCGCCGGAAGAAGTGCCCAGCAGCGGATCGCTGTCCGTCGGCACCGTCAACGTCGCGGTGTTCGGCGTCGAATCCTTCAGCCCTTCAAATGCAAAGAAAAAAAGCAGCTTGTTGCGCCCGTCATAGACCTTGGGAATCCGTACCGGCCCGCCAAAGGTGAGGCCGTACTGATTGAAATGGAAGACCGGCGTCGGCTTATTGCTGCGATTGTTGAAGTAGGTGTTGGCATCAATACCCGAGATCTGACCAAACTCATAGGCCGTGCCATGAAACTCATTCGTACCGCTCTTGGTCACCAGGTTAACCACGCCGCCAATCGTATGGCCAAAGCTGGCATCCGTATCAAACGGTCGCACGGAAACCTCAGCCACCGTGTCTTCGCTCGGCGCGTAGGCAAGAGCACCCAGCAAGGTAAGATCTGGTGAACCATCGAGCAGCACTTCGCTCACCTGATTCGGCGTTCCACCCATCGACCACGAGTTGCCAGCATTGTTGTCAAACGGATGAATCTGCTGCGGTGCCGCCGTCGTGATCACGCCAGGCGTCAGTTCCGCCAGCGTCGTCGGCGTACGTCCGTTCAGCGGCAGGTCCGCCACCGACTGCGTATCGATGACCGAACCAATTGCAGCGTTGGCCGAATCAAGCTGCGGTGGAGCGCCGGTCACCGTCACCGACTCCGTTGCCGAGCCGACCTGCATGTGCAGGTCAATCACGGCATGTTGCTGCGACTGGAGCGGAACGCCCGTCCGCTCGATTGCCTGGAAGCCGTTTGCCGTCGCGCGGATGGAATATTCACCCGGCAGCAGAAACGGAATCACGTATTCACCAGCAGCGTCGCTGACCGTGTGGTTAGTTGTTCCCGTGCTCACTTCGTGCACCGTGATGGAAGCGCCAGGAATGACGGCTCCGCTGGCATCCATGACGGTACCGGAGATCGTGCCGCGAAACTCCTGTGCACGAGCGACCCGAGTGCCACCAAAGAAAGTCGCCAACAGGAGCAATACTGCGCAAAGAGTTGCACTCTGCAACGCAATGAAGCAGGAAGAACGAGAGTTCTCCGATGCACCCAGTCGATGGACCGCACGGTGAACGAACGATTTTAGTGGTCCTACCAGTTGAAGACCACATTTTGAGTCATAGCGCATACCTGGCATCCTTTGAATACAGATTTGAACAGAGAGCTATTTGTTCAGCGAGGTGAATTGTCTCTGTAGCAAATAACAATTGTCAATACCCATGAAAAGTTTTTTTGCGCCGCCACGAACGATAAACGGCTCAACAGAGATTTCGCAATACGGCAAGAATCCCCTCAATGGTCTGACCTTAACGGAGATAAAACGCAATTTCTAATAGACCATCAAAGCGAAAATATCTGACTAAATCAATTTATTGGATTAGGCCACATGCGTTTCCACGGCAAAGCAGGCAATTCCCTGTTGGAAGCGCGGGGGGACATGACTGCTTCAGGAATCGACCTCCGGATTCACTCGGTTCGGGTTACGGCTCGTCGCGATAGATGCCGATCTGCGCCGTTCCACCCTCGGTCATTCGCGCGCGAAACATGCCAGGGGTATTGAAGCTCCAGGCCACCTGTCCGTCCGGCGCAATGGCGATCACGCCGCCGTCGCCGTGGATCGGCGCGAGTTGCTTCTGGATCACTTCGTCTGCTGCCGCCTGCAGCGTCATCCCTTTGTACTGGACCAGCGCGCAGATCGTCCTGGCAACCGTGTAGCGTATGAAATATTCCCCGATCCCTGTTCCAGAAACCGCGCAGGATTGGTTCGAAGCGTAGGTTCCGGCACCGATAATCGGCGAATCGCCGATGCGATCCCAGCGCTTCGCAGTCAATCCTCCCGTGGACGTGCCGGCGGCCACATTGCCCGAGCGATCCAGAGCAACGACGCCGACGGTGCCATATTTATGGTTGTCTGGCGTCTCAAAAAAAGCCGTGTCATGCGCGGGTGCGGGCGGAGCGCCTGCCGGACGCTCTGGGATGGGCAGATGCTCGCGCTTCAGTTCCTGTACCAGGCTCTCCCAGCGGCGTTCTGTGAAGAAAAATGAAGGCGGCTCCTGCTGCAAACCAACCGAAGCGGCAAAGGCATCCGCTCCAGGGCCAGACAGCATCACATGCTGCGACTTCTCCATCACTGCGCGCGCCAGCGAGATCGGATGCCGCGTGCGCGTCACGTCCGCCACGGCACCTGCTCTCATCGTCTTGCCGTCCATGATCGCGGCATCCAGTTGATTGGTCCCATCTGCGGCAAAGACCGCTCCACGCCCGGCGTTGAAGATCGGATTGTCTTCCAGAATGCGGATCGCCGCTTCCACTGCATCCATCGATGAACCTCCGCGGTCCAGAACAGCGGTGGCTGCGTGCAGTGCTTCAGCCATGCCGGCGCGGTAATCTTTTTCCGCCTCTGGCGTCATCGAGCTTCGCTCAATCACTCCAGCGCCACCGTGGATGACCACGGCCCACTTGTGAGTGGGTGCACTGGCAGGCGATTGCGCGAAAACGGGCGTGGTCATCATAACGAGCATTAGCACAAGCAGGCGTTGCATGAAGATTACCTCACGATTGAATCATGGTCATTACGGATGATCGTCATTACGAACCACGGCACCATCTTTCATTACAAAGACGACGTGCGTGACAGCATTGATGTCTTCCAGCGGATTGCCCTGCACGGCGATGATATCTGCATCGAAGCCAGGCTCAAGCTGTCCCATCTGGTTTTGCCAGCCCAGCAGTCGAGCACCATGCAGCAGATCCGCGCGCAGCACATCGGCAGGAGTCATGCCGTATCGCGCCATCAGCACCAGTTCGCGCGCCTGCGTTCCGTGCGGAAATGGACCCACATCGGAGCCGACAGCCATGGGAACTCCGGCTGCAAGCTGGCGATGAAACTGTTGAACATGGTAATCGAGCATCGCATGTTCACTGGCTGCAGCAGCCGGTGAAGCGGCATGATCGGCAAAATACTCGCTGATGGCAAAGGTCGGCACCGCATAAATCTGCTTTTCATGCATCAGCCGCATTGTGGCATCGCTCAACTGGTACGCGTGGTCAATGGAAGCAACCCCGGCAGTCGCTGCGTAAAGCGCGCCTGGCTCGCCGGTGCAGTGAACGCCAACGGTCGTGCCCATTCGTGCCGCTTCCCCTACGGCAGCAGCCAGTTGAGCTTCAGAAAACTGCCACGGCGTGTGAAATTCCCCATTCTGAAAAGTGTCTCTTCCTGTCTCATACATTTTGACGAAGCTCGAACCTTCCTTGAGCTGCTCGCGAATGACGGCAATGATCTGATCTGTATTGTCGGCATAGGTAGCGTTCGAGCTGATGTGTTCAGCAGGATTGAAATGAATCGCGTCCTCATGGCCGCCCAGAATGCTGATCGCGTTGCCGCTGATGCGCATATGCGGGCCAGGAATCAGGCCCGCATCAATCGCGTTGCGCACCGCAGTATCCGCCGAACCGGCGCCTTCGGTTCCCATGTCGCGTTCGGCGGTAAAACCCGCCATCAGGTCAGCGCGCGCAGCCAGAGATGCATCAATCGTGCGCTCCGGAACAGACTCCATCACCGTCTGCATATCTTCCGCGCCAGGATGAAGAAACAGATGCACATGCGCATCGATGAGACCAGGCATCAGTGTCGTGTTGCCCAGATCAATCAACTGCGCATCCGCAGGATGCGGCACAGCAGAACCAACCTGAACGATGCGCCCGTCGCGAATCGAGACCTCACCCGGCGCCAACACCGTTCCCTGCTCCACGTTCAGAACGCGCGCGGCGTGAAGCACAAAAGTGGAAGACTTTGCAGTTGGCCTCTGCTGCGCTTGAGCGTTGAGCGTTGAAGCACTCAATGCCGCAACAACCATGACTGACAATCGAGGGCCAGGAACAAGACGCGAAAACATGGCCAGATAGTAAACTATTTTCAGTCGATTTGTCGCAAAATCGAGCGGCTCCTTCAGGATGCTCTTCAGACTCACTGAGCCAACTTGCTGCAGCAGCAAACCAGGAAACCAGTCCACTTGTCAGGGGAAAATAGACACTTTCTCCTTCCGCGTTCAAAAAAGCTGAGCCGGTACGTCTACTGGCGAATCAAACTTTACGTCTAATCTTTGTACCAATCAGAGAATGCTCAAGGCATGCTCAGATGAAAAGCCGATACGGGCCGACATGAGCATTCATTCACGGGAGAACTTTTGCGTCATCTTCGTTACCTGTTTTTAGCTTTTTTTATCTTGCCAGCCATGGCGCAGGATTCATCGAGTGATTGCTCGCCTCTGCCGGACGCACCCTCTACCGCTATCTTGCAACTTAGCGAGGTCTCCGCTGCGCCTCTGCCGGATGCCTCGCATGTTGCAACCTTACAGGCAACCGGAACACCTGATTCGACCTCGCAGGATGTGCCTTCACAAACGTCCAAAGAAACTGACAAAAATCCGCATTCCACCGTTGATCCTCGCCAGCAGCAACCGAAACGCATTCTCGGCTTCATGCCCAACTACCGCGCTGTGAGCGCGGGCGAGATTCCACCACCACCATCCGCCCGGCAAGCCTTCATGCTGGCCACAGTCAACAGTTTCGACTACTCTTCCATCGTCTTTGGCGGGCTGACCTCGTTGCTTGCCGAGGGGACCAATACTCACCCCGACCTGGGCAAGGGACTTCCGGGATACTGGGGATATTACTGGCGCGGCTTCATTGACAAGACAGACGGCAATTATATGGTTGTCTTTGCCATGCCTGCTTTGCTGCATGAGGACGTTCGTTACTATGCTTTGGGCCACGGTGGTTTCAAGCGGCGCATCCTCTACGCAGCCTCCAGTGTGCTGATCGCCCGCAATTATCAAGGCGAAAAAACCTTCAGCGGAGCGGAAGTCTTCGGTCGCGGTTTCGCTCAGGCCGCTTCTATGCTCTACTACCCGGATCAGGACAACACAATCGGTGCGCTCCTCGCGCGTTACTGGTATTCCATCGGTCGTGACGCCATCACAGCATCTTTTCGCGAATTCTGGCCAGACATTGCGACCCATGTGCTGCATCGCCACCCTTGAAAAACTCCCAGATGACACAGAGTTCACGCATCTCGGCTCACCCATCGATGATTCGGTGCATCTAACGTTTGATATCTGACCGATTCTGGAGGCTCATTGCGTTTTCTGGTCGTCCTTGTTCTATGCAGTACCGTTGCAGCAGCCGCACAATCCGCAAATCAGCAAAGCATTCTTCCCGACGCACCGCAATCGCAGCTCGATGCGCATCGCTCCGCAAGCCCTGTGGCAGACAGGTACGCGGAACTCTCGATGCTGGATGGCCTCACGGCTCTTCCTGATCTGGGACAAGCGACCGCGGAGAAACAAAGTGCAGGCTCATCTTCCAGCAGCCAAAGCTCTGGCGCGACAAAATCCTCTTCATCGCCCAACGCTCCGCAGACGGTGCCCCCCGACGAGCAACAGCCCAAGCGCATTCTGGGCCTGATGCCCAACTACCGCGCGGTCAGCGCAGGTGTGCGTCCTCCACCGCCAGGAGCAAAGGAATCGTTCATCATTGCAACGGAAAACAACTTCGACTACTCGCAGTATGTCTTCGTGGGATTGACCTCACTGATGGCCGAGAGCACCAATACCCATCCCGAATTCGGCAAAGGCGTCGGAGGCTACTGGAGCTATTACTGGCGCGGATACATCGACAAATCCGCAGGCGACTATCTCATCATCTTCGCCTTTCCTACGCTTTTCCATGAAGATGAACGATACTTTGCGATGGGTCAGGGCAGCTTCTGGAAGCGAGCCGAATACTCTGGCATGTCCGTCTTCATCACGCCGGATTACCACGGGAAAAACACCTTCAATTGGGCAGAAATACTGGGCCGTGGCGTCTCGCAGGCGGTTTCGCTCACCTACTATCCCTCCGCCGTGGCAACTCCCTCTTCCTATTTCAGCAAGTTCGGCTACGCCGTCGGTCGCGATGCGCTCACCAATGTCTTCCGCGAGTTCTATCCCGACATCGCCCGCGTTGTCTTTCGACCGCGTCACAAGAAAAAGAAGAAGCACGCACAGCAAGCAAGCTAGGGCCTGTTAACACGACCAGACCCTGGAATCAGACAGATTCCGCAAGTGCTCTGGCCCGTTGAAAGATCGCCCGAAACATCGGCTCGGTCAGTCGTCCCGTATTCGTGTTTTGCAGCGAAGGATGATAGCTGGCCAGCAGGAACCGACCATCCGGAAGCGTGTACTCCGCGCCGTGGGCGAACTTGAATCCCGCGCGTGAGGCCAGACTGCCGCTGCGATGAAGCGCGGCGACGGCGGCGTCAAAGCCGATCTTCCCGAGGCAGACAATGGCGCGCAAGTTCGTGAGCAAAGCCATCTCCTCGTCCAGCCAAGGAGCGCAATTGCGGATTTCCAGTGTCGAGGGCTTATTGTCCGGCGGCGCGCAGCGGACTGCGGCTGCAATCCAGAGATCGGTGAGCACAAGGCCGTCGCCTCGATGCGTCGATTCAGGCTGCGAGGCAAATCCCGTTCGATGCAACACCGGATAGAGAAAATCGCCGGAGCCATCACCCGTGAATGGCCTTCCTGTTCGATTGGAGCCGTGTGCGCCCGGTGCCAGGCCAAGGATCAGCACGCGCGCCATCGTATCCCCAAACGATGGCACCGGACGCGCCCAGTACTCCCAGTCGCGCCACTGGCGTCGCCGCACACGCCCAATCTCCGCGCAATATGCACGCAGCCGAGGACAGCGCTCACAGGCAATCATCTGCCGATTCAGCATCTCCAGATTCGTCGTCGGCTGCATCGGAAAATGGTCC
>JAJZDO010000247.1 GCA_021805955.1 Acidobacteriota bacterium | reverse complement strand
CGGACCGTGTTGACCTCCGGCCTGACATTTTTGACGGTCTTGTCGCTGTTCTTATTTGGTGGAGAAGTGCTGAACGGTTTTTCGTTTGCCCTGGTCATCGGCATTTTGATCGGAACCTACTCCTCGATTGCGGTGGCGGCGCCGATGCTGGTTGCCTATCAGGACTGGCGGGCGAGGCGGGGCAAGGCGGCCGCGCTGCCGGCGGGGAAACGGGCGCGAACATAGATGAAGACAAGCTTTCAGGACGTCAACGGCGATGCGGTGCGAACCGTGAGCGAAGCTGGGTGCCCGGCAAATGACCTGGCCACAATTATTTTTGAGTATCCGGGAACCTTGTACCGGGTTTCCGGTGTCTAAGGAAAAAATAGGGTTTGGCGAAAGAGTACGAGGGGATCCACTATGTTTGAAGACAGCCTATTCGAATCCGCGAATAAGATTAAGACCAAGAGCAAGTACTGGATGCTCGCCACGGGGATTTTGAACGCCAGCGTGGTGATCACGCTGGTCCTGATTCCTCTGATTTATCCGGAAGCGCTGCCCAACCAGGCCCTGGCGACCCTATTGGTGGCGCCGCCGCCACCACCACCACCGCCGCCTCCTCCTCCTCCGGAGGTCAAAGTTGTCCAGGTGCATGTCGAGTCGATGGAGGAGCAGTTGCAGGCTCCCAGTAAGATTCCGAAGACCATCAGCATGGTGAAGACCTCGGCCCCGCCGCCCGGCAGCGTGGCGGGTATGGGCGGTCTCGGTGGCAGCGGTGGCGGCGTGATGGGAGGCATTCTCGGCGGCATGGGAAACGGCCCGGTCGTGAAGGTGGCTCCTCCGAAAAAGATTGTGGTGTCGTCCGGCGTCGAGGCGAGCAAGCTGATTGAGGAGATCACTCCTACCTATCCGGCGATTGCGAAAGCGGCGCGCATTCAGGGTACCGTCGTTCTGGCTGCAACCATTGGCAAAGATGGAACCATCACGGGCCTGAAGGTCATCAGCGGGCCGCCTATGCTGCAGCAGAGCGCGTTGGATGCAGTGCGGCGCTGGCGCTACCGTCCGACCGTGCTGGATGGGGTACCTGTCGACGTCGATACGACAATCAGTGTTGTTTTCACCTTGAATGAGTGATAATTTCGCATTCACTCGCTCACTACACGCTTCGTAGCCCGGTTATAACCAAAGCAAGCTTATCCTTAAGGAGGATAAATTCCTGTGATTCTCGCACAATTAACGCAATTCGCTCACCCGGCTGCATTGGCCGCGTTCTTTCAGGATCAGCAGCCAGTCGGCTTCAGTGTCGTCGACATGTGGCACAACATGGGATGGCTGCCCAGGTGCGTCGTGTTCTTACTGCTGATCATGTCGGTGTGGTCTCTGGCTGTGATGATTGACCGCGCCCTGTATTTCTCGGCGGCCCGCAAGCAGTCGCGGGAGTTTGCCCCCAAGGTTGCAGGCGCCCTGAAGGAAGGCCGCCTGGACGAAGCGATCAAAGTTGCCGATCGCAGCAAGAAATCCCATCTGGCGGAAGTCGTCACGGCGGGACTCCAGGAGTTCCGCAATTATGGCAGCGGCGGTACCGTCACCGAGGACCAGGTAGAAGCCAGCCAGCGCGCCCTCGAACGGTCGGAAGCCATTGTCCATGCCAAGCTGAAGCGCGGCCTGGGCGGTTTGGCCACCATCGGTTCGACTGCGCCGTTTATCGGACTGTTTGGCACGGTCATCGGTATCCTGGACGCTTTCCAGTCGATTGCCACGTCGAAGACTTCCGGTATCGGACAGGTAGCCGGCGGTATTTCCGAGGCACTGGTCACCACGGCGTTCGGTCTATTCGTCGCCATCCCGGCTGTTATGGCCTTCAATTACTTCACCAATCGCGTGGAGGCCTTCGACGTCGAAATGGACAACTCTTCCAGCGAGCTGGTGGATTATTTCCTGAAGCAGGGCGCGCGGCGCTAGCAGGAAACTCGCAGTTCAGGAACCGGTTGCAAACAGGAATCACGGTTGCGGCTGGCGAGAGTGAAATCTTCGCCAGCCCACCGGGCTGACCCTGAAACGATTTCGGCCAGGCCCCATGCCCATCAGCGGCAGGAGTTCCAAGCCACGGGAGTTACTCTATGGCAATTGCAGTACGAGACGAAGGCAAGAAGGTAAACTCAGACATCAACGTCACCCCGATGGTGGACGTGATGCTGGTTCTGCTGATCATTTTCATGGTCGTCACGCCCATGTTGAACAACAAGGTGAACGTAGACTTGGCCAGGGCGATCAGTGCTATTCCGTTGCCGGATGCCGACCACGAGGACAGCGTGAAGGTGTCGATCACGCGCGACGGTAAGGTGTATCTGGGGGCGAATCAGATTGTGTTGGCGGATCTTGGGCCCAAGGCACAGGACCTACTACAGGACAAGCCCAACAAGACCGTGTACATTCGAGCGGATGTGCGCGCGCGCTACGGCATCGTGATGAACGCGATCGATGCGCTGCGTACCGCCGGCGTCGATGAAGTAGCTTTCCTGACGGAGCCGTCGCAGACGTCGCCACCGCCGCAACCGACTCCGCCGACCCCGACCCCGGCGCCCGGCACATGAGGCAGAACGCCTGGCGTGGGGATGAGTTCTGGCCAGGTTATTCGCAACTCCAATTGGACGCAGCACAGCCCCGGCAGACGCGTTTTTCAAGCCGCATTTTTTGAAACGAGGATAATCTCATGGCAATGTCAGGTGGTAACGTCGGCGGCCTGTCGTCGACCCCGAACGTCACTCCCCTAATCGACGTGCTTCTTGTGTTGCTGATCATTTTTATGGTCATCACGCCAACCACGCCGCACGGACTCGATGCTCTGGTGCCCCAGCCGCCGAAAAATCCGCAACACGAGAACCAAAGCGATACCACGATCGTGCTACAAGTAATGGGATCCGGCAACAGCAACGTGCAGTATAAGATCAACGAGACGCCTATACAGCATAGCCAGCTGCTGGCGCAACTGGAGCAGATTTATGCGATTCGCGC
Organism: Acidobacteriota bacterium; assembly: GCA_021805955.1. The sequence continues at coordinate 4,818 of JAJZDO010000247.1, read as the reverse complement.
GACCAAGGTGATGTTCATCAAGGGCGATCCGAATCTCGATTGGGCGGCAATTGCGGACGTGGTGGATATCGGTAGTCAGGCCGGGGTCGATCACATCGGCGTCATTACCCCCAAGATTGCGGCGGGACAATAGCGAGCGGTGGGAATAGGCTGTGCGTTCTACTGGCAACTGGAATTTGGATCGGGTGGCTACGAACTTTCTCAATTGCAGGAAACAGAGTAAGATCACACGGTAAGGAAAATCACATTTCCCAGCGGGCTCTCCTGCCGTTCTAGCCTGTGTGGGTGTCGAATGATTGTAAGGAGAGGTCAATCCGAATGAATCGCATTGTACGTCATCCGGTCATGGCTGCGTTGCTGTGTGCGGGCCTGGCTCTTACCACTGGATGTAACAGACTCAAAGCCCGCGACCAACTGAATAAGGGCGTGGAAGCCTTCAAGACAGCGAGCTATGAACAGGCCATCGATCACTTTCAGCAGGCCGTCCAACTCGATCCCACATTGCCGATGGCGCGACTGTATCTGGCGACAGCCTATGCTCAGCAAGTCGTTCCCAACATGCAGACGCCAGACAATATGAAGAATGCGCAACTGGCCATTCAGAATTTTCAGCTTGTCCTGCAAAAAAATCCTAGCAATCTGAATGCGCTGAAAGGGATTGCATCGCTGTACTTCAACATTCAGGATTTAAAAGACGCGAAGTCATACCAAAACAAAATCATCGCCGTGGATCCGAACGACGCGGAAGCGTATTACACCATTGCCGTGATCGATTGGACATTGGCATACAAGAACGCCATCCCCGTGCGCCAGTCTTTGGGCCTGCATGACGATGGCGCTGCGATCAAGGACAAGAAGGCTTGCGCCGCGCTGGCGGAGCAGAATAGTCCGCTGATCCAGGAAGGACTCGACGCGCTGAACAAGGCGGTTCAACTGCGAGCGAATTATGACGATGCCATGTCCTACCTTGTACTGACGTATCGCCGCAAGGCCGATATCGAGTGCGATGACGATGCTGCGCGCCAAGCGGATCTAGCGACGGCCCAGCAGTGGGTAGAGAAGGGCCTGGCCGCGCGCAAGGCAAATCAAATCAAAGCAAACGAAAATGTGCAGAAGGGCATTGAACTGGGAAAATAGTTTTTCAAACAGTGCGTGACAGTAAACGGCAAGGCCCCTGAATCGCTCGGGGGCTTTGTTTTTTTTCCTGCCGATGCATGGGCCGCGTCGGGAAGGAAGAGAACGGCGCGCAGAGAGGCGTTTAGCTCGCGACGTTCCATATTGAACCGCATGGCTGCAAACGCGCGCCTTCGATGGAGCGCAAACGCAGCGGAGAGGGCCATCGTTTCTTGCCGGATGGCTGGCCGTGCGCTGCACCCTTTCTTTCGGGGTGGGCTGCGAGTACCGAGTACATTGATGGATATGTTCTCGAGCAGCAGGAAAGTCGGCCTTGGCGCGACTCTGGGCGAGGAGCGGGAATGGATGAGTATCTCGCATTGACGGGCGCTCTCGTTTATTTTTTCCGCATTGTTTCTCCTGCTGGTTGGAATTGATTTAACTGGCAGCCTGTGGTCGCCGCTGCTGGGGAACCTGGGAAGAAAACTCCGCCACACTCTCTATGCGCCTCTGTTTTCGCTGGGCATACCTCGATCACACTGCTCTTTCTGAGCCAAATTGCAATCTTCGTCGTTGCGCTTGGCCTGCTCTCGCGCTTCACGCTGCGCGTATTAGAGAGCAAGATCATGACCCACACGTCGCTGGCTGTTCTCTATTTTGCGATGTTTGCCGCGTGTCGCGATACGGGGGTGGAAATAGCGTTTCCGCAGAGAGATCTTCATCTTCGGTCGATTTCAGAGGAAGCGGCGGAGGTGTTGCTCGGCACCTTTGCGGGCAGCGCAAGCAAGACGGTTGCCGTGGTCGATGCGCCGATGGCTACGGAAGAGTGCTAGCTGCGTGGACGCAAGACACTATAGCGGATTTGCAGTTTGTATAGTCATTTGTGGTGGAGAGCCATTCTGAAGCCTTCGACTGCGCTCAGGGCAGGCTCCGCAGCGACCGCAGCGAAGAATCCAGACGATATCCGCGTCGTACACGCCGCCATCACCCTCTGGATTCTTCGCTGCGCTCAGAATGACTCCTCTCATTTTGAGCGCAGTATCTGTAAGTCCGCTCTGACTAGTGGGCGTTCTTTAGAATGTCTTCCGCAAAATAGTTGACGATCCGGGCCTTATCGCGCAGCACTTCCTGATAGGCGCCCTGCAGCAGACGGGAGCGGCTGTCGTGCAATTGCTGGCGAATCATCTGCTGCACACGCGGATCGCTGAGAGGATGCTGCCCTGCAGGCTCAATGGCGATCAGTTTGCAAATCATATAGCCGGCTGGCTGCTTGGAGCCAGTCTGGAGAATCGGCAGGACCGGGGTGATCTGCCCGGGTTGCAGTTTGCTGACTGCACCAAAAACCGCTGGATCGGATTTCAGTTGCGATTCGGGAATAAAGCCCATGTCGCCACCGCTGGAGCTGGTATTGGGGTCTTCGGAGTAGTTCATGGCGAGGGTGGCGAAATTCCCCCCGGTTTCCAACTGATTATGCAGGGTCTGAATTTCCTTGCGCGCCTCCGCGTCGTTGCGAGCCTTGCTGTTTTGCAGGTTCTTGACCTGCTGGTCCGGAGAAGAAGTGACAATAATCCGTGCCAAGTGGTATTCCGGCTCGATCAGGTTGAAGTCGGTCTTGTGCAGGTTGTAGAAGTTGTTGACGTCATCGTCGGTAATGTTGATCTTCGATTCGATCTCTTTATTGATGACCTTTTCGGTAGTCATGTTCAGCCAGAAATCGCGGCGGACGTCTTCCAGGGTGATTCCCTGAGACTTCAACTTGGCGTCGAATTGCTGGTCGGTATAGGGCGCCTTCAATTGCGCGATCTTGGCATCCACCTCAGCATCGGTCGCCACCAGATGCAGTTTTTCCGCCTGCTGCCGGATCACTTCCTCGTCAATTCGCTGATGCAGGATATCCAGCTTGAGCATGGCAGCCTCATCGGCAGTGGGCTGCTGCTGCATGGAATTGACCTTGGTCTGGTAATACTTGTCCACCTCCGATTTCATGATCGGATGGCCGTTCACGGTGGCCCAAACATCCGGGTTCGGCGTGCGCGAGCAGCCGGCGAGCGCGATGAGGACAAAAACGCTGGTCATCGCGGCCAGGCCGATTTTGTGGGTGCGCCGTGGGGCGACTCGATAAGCCCCGCAAGAGAAAACATCGCTGGAAGATGAAAAAGATTTCTGCATCATGACGTTCAATCTGTTCTCCATTCGCCTGCCTGCCCGGTGTTCCTAATTGCCGCGGGCCTTTGCCTGAAACTGTGTGTCCCGATCCGATCCCAGCGAGTTGCTAATTGCTGGGCGACGCGGGAGGTGCTGCCGAATTGCTGTTTGTTTGCGGAGGGGGAATTTCGCCTGCATCTCGAATGGCCCGGTTCACAATGGTCCAAAGCATCGCCTGCGAAAGTGCGCCGACGGCGCGCTCTCCGTTGATAAACAGAGTCGGAGTACCGTCGATACCCAGCGAATCGCCTTCTTTGATGGAATCGCGAATGACAGAGTCGTTCTGCTTGGCGACGCAGGCGTTCAATTTTCCCATATCGACATTGTCTCGCTGACCTTCCGCGCGGGTTGCATCGTCGAGCTTCTTGAAGCTGGCCGCGACGTTCTGCTGGCTGCCCTCGCCGGAGATCTCGTTGCTGTGGTCATGGAAATAGTCGACCAGGTTCCAGTATCCGGCTGGGCTCTGGTCCGCCATGCAGTTGACATCGACCGCGGCATGCATGGCCCAGGGATGTTCCGGAAGAGGGAAGTCCTTATAGATATAGCGGACCATCGTTCCGTAATGCTGTTCCGTGGCGGGAAACAAAACCTGATTCATGCGCGCGCAGAATGGGCATTCCAGATCATCGAAGCTGATGATGGTGACTTTCGCCGCCGGGTTCCCGCGAACAGGACGGCCCAGCGTGTTGATGCTGGCGGCCGGATTTTTGGAAAGGTCGAATTTTTCGAGTCGCGCCAGAGTGTTGTTGTCGGTCGAGATCAGAAAAATTGTGGTCTTCTTCTGGGGTCCGTTGCTGAAGGTCACCGGCAGCGTGTCGAATCCATTCACGTCGCTCTTGGTGCGCTGGCCCAGTGTCACGGTGTAGTCCGGGGGAACGTTATATTGCGAGCGGATGGTCAGCTCAATCCGGCGATCCAGCTTGGCCTGGAGGGTATTGTTGCCGGGCGCCGACTGCGCCTTGCAGCCCATTCCGGCAACCAGGAAGAGAATCATGAAAAAACGAGATATGCGCAACGAGTTCCCCATCGGCTATATGTCTCTTCATTATCACACGCAGAGCCCTGTTGCTGCTGGGGACGAGGTGCGAGACTGACAGGATTCGGGCGGGCGGGCGGGCGTCGCAGACTGTTTCCCAACGCGGCAACAACTTCCTACGCTCGATACGGTTGTACAGCGGCCCGGTTAGAAGAGGCGCTCCGCGCGCACTAGGCTGCCGACGGCGGCCACGCCGGACAGCGTCAGGTTGAAGGTGGTGGAAGTTTCGTTGCGGATCGCGCCGAGCGAAAATTGCTGGACTTCGACGGTAAGACCGCAGCAGTTCCGGTTATAAGTCACCTGCAGGCCTCCGTATTCGAGGGCGCGTCCCTCCAATTGGAAGTTGGTTTTTGCCGCCGCACTGAGGCCGGGCTTGGTGATGGCTCCGTAACCCAGCAAGAGTTGCATCTGGTTATAGTTCACATCATTGGGCGGCTGGCCGGGCGGCATGGGTGTTTCGCCGA
>JAJZDO010000647.1 GCA_021805955.1 Acidobacteriota bacterium | reverse complement strand
CCAGTGGCTCGATCAATATCAACCTTAGCCTTTTCGTATGCAGTTTTAGCCGCCCCAAGGGTGGACTCGGCGATGGCCAGCGCGTGCTCCGCAACCAGCGTGTCGTAGCTGGACATGGCACCCAGTTTTTGCTCCTGTTGGGCGATATCAAAGGTTCGCTGCGCAAGGTCACGTGCCTTCTGCGCGGCATCCACACGAGCGAGCGCTTGTTGCAAAGAGAATTGTGAGTTCCTTACGTCGAAGCGAATGCTCTTTTTCTGTTCTTCAAACGTGATCTGGCGTTGTCTGTATTCAAGCGAGGCGCGAAACTGGTCTGCTTTTGCAACGCGATTACGGAGATTGATGGAGAGATTGACTCCGAACTGGTACTCCGGCGAGGAGTAATTGAAGGTGTTCTGGAACATGCTGCCAAATCCTGTTGGGAGATTGGAAGTGCATTCGCTGCTACCCAGTGTGCAAAACGAGTTTTGCGGTCCGGCGATGCCCGCGCCAGCATACAGTCCGTACACGTTCAACGTCGGGAGCAACTCGCTGTTGATCGATTTCAGGCTCATCTGCGCCACCTGCATGGCGATCTCGTCTTCCACCACATCGGGACGGTTTTTCTCCGCTTCCGCAATCAGGTCATCGATGGATCGGGTTGCATCCGGGTCAGGCGGCCCGACGCGATCCAGTGGAATCACTGGCATGGTGTCGATCAGCGGATCGTCGGTTTTGGTAATTGCGTTCTCGAGCAGAAGCTGATTCAGTCGGAGAGTTGCACGCGAGATCGTCAGGTCACCTTCACTGGTGGCCACATCGGACTGATCCTTCATCACCTGAATTGCCGGAATGGCATTCAGGCGCAGTTCTTTTTCATCGTTTTCGAGGGTCTTTTGCGCAAAGGCAAGGGAGCGTTCCTTCACTTGTTCATCGTCATACGCATTTACGAGATCCCAGTAGATGTTTTCAAGTTGCGTCACAGTAGCTACCACCTGCGCACGAAAGGCGAGGTCGGTGATCTGCAGATTCTTTTTCGCGATGTGGATATAGCGTTCGTTAGTGGACAGGCCAAATCCTGCCAGCAACTGTTGCGTGACGATGAGTTGAAAATTGGAATAGAGTGTTGGATTGATGGCCTCGTAGGGGCTGTTGTTGGCAAATCGCTGCCCCAGGTAATTGACGGTGACGCTGGTCCCGAGCGCAAACGACTGGGTGTAGTTGGCAAGAGCCTCAATGGTGTTCTGCTCAAAGGTGGGCACGCCAATCTGGAAGACGTTTCCTTCCTGTGTAGTGTTGTGATCGAGATAGCCTTTGAAATTGAGATACGGATCAAAGGAGCTGACGGAGGTGCCCGCACCGAGTGTGGAAGTGACGATACCACCGGCTCCCGCAGCCGCCGAGCCGGAGCTTGCCGCGCTGGAACCGGCGTTGGAAGAGCCGAAACCGCCCTGGGTCGATCCCTGCACGATGCCCGCATTGACGCCATGGACTCTGCCTCCGGCGCGGGTACGCGCGTAGTCGGTTTGTGCAATGGGAAAGTTGTAGCGGAAGTACGCAAGATCGAGATTATTTTCGATGGCCAGCGAAATTGCGTCGCGCAGCGAGACATAAAGCTTTCCATCGCGGATGAGCGAATAAAGCCGGGGAGAGTTGTTCAGGTCGAGCGGCGGCGCATTGCTGGAGATATAGGGCGAAAAAGGATTGTGTGAGTGGGGAAGATCCACGTGAAAGGCGTGTTGCGGCGGCATCGCAGTGGTCTTCTGTCGCAGAAGCTCGGCAAGAGACACCTGTGAGCTGCTTGCGCCGTTAGCTGGTGGGTTGGGCGCTTCCGGCACCGCAGAGGGAGCAGAATTATTCGAAGGACTGATGGGCTGCACCTGCTGAGATGGCTGAGGTTGACTCGCATTGGAGGCAGTCTGCGCACGGGCCGGACTGCTCGGGAAAAGCGCAGCACAGAAGGCGGCAATCAGAATGAACGAGGGCGGAAACAGCGGACGCAATGAGTGGGTGTTCATTCCGAGACTACCTCCTGGACCTTGCCAGAAAGCGCTTCGTCGCGCGTCATCCATCCATCGCGCAATTCGAGAACTCGTGTTCCGTAGCGTGCGTTTTCTTCCGAATGCGTCACCTGCACAATAGTGGTTCCTGCACGATTCAACTCGCGGAAAAGCTCCATGATCTCGCGCGCCTGAGTCGAGTGCAGATTGCCGGTTGGCTCGTCGGCAAGCAGCAGCGCTGGCGCATGGACCACCGCGCGCGCAATGCCGACCAGTTGCTGCTGACCGCCCGAAAGCTGCGAAGGAAACAGGTCTTTTTTGGCGACAATCTGGAAGCGGTCCAGAATCTCCGCCACCATGCCCTGACGATCCCTTGCGGGTAGATTCTTGTACGAGAGCGGAAGATCAATATTCTCCGCGACCGTAAGATCGTCTAGCAGATGGTAGCTCTGGAAGACCATGCCGATGCGCTCGCGCGCCAGATCGCCGCGCTGCTTGCGGTTCAGCTTGTGCGCTGGCGTTTCGCCAAACCAGTACTCGCCCAGCCAGCCGTCATCGAGCAGCGCAAGCACATTGAGCAGTGAGGATTTGCCCGCTCCCGATGGACCCATGATGGTGACAAACTCGCCCTCGCGGATGGTGAGGCCAATGCGGCGAAGCACCCAGGTTTCCGTGTGTCCAGTCTTGTAACTGCGTTCCACATTTTTCAGTTCGATCATAACTATTCCATCTCTCCAAATCTCTGAATTATTCGCTTCTCAGCGCCTGCATGGGTTCAATGGATGCTGCGCGGCGCGCGGGAATCAAGCCGGCAATAAGTGCCGCGGCAGAAAGCGCAAGCGTGGCGCAGAGCAGCGGTACCGGATCGTATGCGTGCACGCTGTAAAGCTGGCTGGCGATGAGGCGTCCGAAGAGCAGCGCGGCGGGAAGGCCGAGAGCAAGTCCAAAGGCAAGTTGGGTGAGAACTCCGCGAAGCACGAGACGGAGAACGCTTGAGCGGCTCGCGCCGAGCGCCATTCGGATACCGATTTCGCTCGTTCGTTGCGCGACGAAGTAGGACATGACACCGTAGAGTCCGATGGCTGCCAGCAGAAGCGCGAGTATACCGAAGAAAAGCGAGAGCCGCGCGAGCAGACGATCCTGCGAGAAGTTGCCAGCAACCTGATCTCCAAAAGAGCGAAGATCGCGCACGGTCAGATTTGGATCAATGTCGGAAAGCGTGTGTCGGATCAGGCCATTGACGTCCGCTGGTGGATGGTCGAAATCAAAGATGAGGGCATTCATGTCCATGGATTGCAGCTCAATCGTACTCATCATAGGCACTGTGTAACCCAGGTACTGCTGAGTGAGCGGACGCAGAAAGACGGGACGCACAGGATCGCGAGGGTTGTTCATCTTGAAGTCGCGGAAGACGCCAACGATCTGGAAGGAGCCGGAGTACTTTGGATCGCCGATGCCAAAATGCTGGCCGATGGGGTTCTGGTTGGGGAAGAACCTTTTCGCAAAGGTCTCATTCACCACTGCAACCTGCGGTGAGGCGGCCGTGTCCTGCGTGCTGAAGTTGCGGCCACGCACAACCGGCACTCCGATGGAATCGAGAAAGCCTGTGCTGACACGCTCCCAGGTTGAAACGCAGTTATCGCCGTGCCGTGGCGCGGGATGGCCCTGCTGGATGACGCATTCGCCCCAGTTGTCCCCTTCAAGGGGGCTGTACATGGCAAGGCTGACGTGGGCCATGCCAGGCAATGCCGAGAACCGCTCCTCGATCTCTCGATAGAGTGCGGGTAGCCGATCAACGGTATAACCCGCGCCCTCCGGATCGAAGTGCGCCACGTAACGGCTGGCGGTGACGACGCCCAGGTTCTGATGCTCCAGATTGAGCAGCGAGCGAGTGGTGAGTACGGCTCCGGAAAGCAGGATAACCGAGAGCGCCGCCTGAAGGATGACCAGCGCCTTCTGCGGCAGCGTTGTTCGATCGCGCGTGCTGCGGTTGGCTCCGCGCAGCGCATCGGCTGGTTGCGCGTGCGAAGACAGCCAGGCTGGGCCGAAGCCAAAGAGTATCCCGGTAAAGACCGAGACGCCGAATGCAAAGGCGAGCACCGGCAACGAGGGAGACGCGCTGAAGGGCAGGTTGATCGCGTCAGGAAACGCAAGCGCGAGGATCATCTTACTGCCCGCATAGGCGACGCCCAGCCCGACGGCGCCACCGAAGAGGCTGAGCAGCACACTCTCAGTGAGTATCTGGCGGATAATCCGTCCGCGCGCCGCACCGAGCGAGACCCGCAGCGCAATTTCCGCGCGGCGCGTGGTTGCCCGAGCCAACATCAGGTTGGCAATGTTGGCGCAGGTGATGAGCAGGACGACGAGCGACAGGATCATAAGCAGGCGCAGGTCTTTTCCGGTCTGCTGCTGCAGGTTTTGTATGCCGCCGCCCGCCGGAGTAAGCACGACGTGCATCCTGGGGATAAGCGCAGCGCCGCCATCGGCCGTGAGCGTGGGGCGTGTGGCCAGCCACTGCCGCAGCGTTGCAGAGAGCCGCTGCTGGAGCGTGGGCAGATTGACTCCAGGGTGAATGCGTCCCACGAGATAGAGCCAGTTGGATTCAGGGTGGAGCAGAATCGCATTGTCCGCGCCGCGCACGTATGGCTCGGTGTTGAGCGGCATCCAGAAGTCGGCAGGATTGTCGGTGACCCGGTCACCAAAGAAACCCGGCGGCGCGACGCCAATCACGGTGAATGGATGGGTCTGAATGTAGATGGTGGAACCGACGATGGCCGGGTCCGAGGCGTATTCCCCCTGCCAGGCGCGATAGCTGAGAACTATGGCGGGCGCGGCGGCGGGCATGTCATCGGAGTCGGAAAAGAGTCGTCCGGCAAAAGGAACGATGCCAAGCGTGTGAAAGAAATTGCCGGAGACGAACTCGCCGGTCAGGAATTTTGCCGCCGCATTGCCCCGCCGTACATTCCAGCCTCCGAAGCCTGCCTGAAGGGCGGCGAGGCTTTGGAACTCGGGCGAGGACGCCTTCAGGTGCTGGTAGAGATCAAAGGAGAAAATGGAGTAGTCGCCCGTGTCGGAAGCGCTTCCGGGAAAGCCGCCCTCGACGCAGCAATCATCGTCGTCGCCGATGCGGTAAAGCTGCGCGGAGTCGGCAACAGGCAGAGAGCGCAGCAGAATGCTATGCACCAGCGTGAAGATGGCGGTGTTCGCGCCAATGCCCAGCGCCAGCGTCACAATGACAGTGATGGTAAACCCGGGCGCCTTGCGCAACTGGCGCGCTGCGTAGCGAATGTCCTGAAAGAAAGAATGCATCGCGGTGGTTCTCCGTTTCCTTGCAAAATCTGGTTTGCCTATTCGCTTCTCAGCGCTTCCATGGGATCAATGGAAGCCGCGCGGCGCGCGGGAAGCCAGCTTGCCGCAAGCGCCGCAGCCATAATGGCAACAGCGGCAAAAAGAAGGGACAGTGCTGCATTCATCACAATCTTCGCCGCGCCACCGGTCGCACTGCCTGCGACATCCACTCCGGAGTCCGACAACAGATGGCTCACCACTGGCTGCATCCACCAACTTGCCGCGAAGCCGACAACGATTCCCACCGAGGCTACAGCAAGACCGCGGCCCAGGAAGATATTTTGGATGCGCAATCGATCCGCACCCAACGCCATGCGCACTCCAATCTCGCGCGTACGCTGCGAAACCTGATAACTCAACAGCCCGAAAAGTCCAATCACTGTCAGCAGCAAAGCAAAAGCGGAAAATCCCGTAGCCAGCACGGAGAAAAACCTCGGCTCCTGAATTGTGTCGTCGATCACTGCCTGCATTGTCGATAGTCTTGTGACCGGAATCTCAGGGTCTGCGTTTGCCACAGCCTGTTGCGCGGCTTCCGCAAGATTTATATGAGCAGCGGTGCGCACTACAAAGCTGGTGGGAAACCAGCCGTTGACCATGCCGGTAAATGTATCGGTAAGCTGTGCCATCGGCCCATAGATCACGATTCCCCTGCTCTCGACCAGCGAGTGCATCTGCACATCGGCTACAACTCCGATTATGCGTCGGTTGTGATCTCGGCCTACGCGAATCAACTCTCCAATCGGGGATCGGTCAGGCCACCATTTTTTCGCCGTTGTAGCGCTGATCAAAACTACCGGAACGCTTTCTGCATTATCACTCTCATTGATGTCCCGGCCTGCGAGCAAGGGTATCCCCATTGCCTGGAAGTATCCCGGAGTTATTGACCGAAACTCAATTGTTCCATCCAGATATGGTCGATCTTCAGGAGACCCTCCATAATTCAGCCCTCGGTCTAACGGCAGACCATTCACTGCTGCAACCCGATCAACACCCGGCGTGTGGCGCAGCCTATCCAGCACCTCGGTTACAAACTGCATCGTCTGTCGCGTACTTGCATAGCGCTCTCCTTTGAGTGCAACCTGAAAAACAGTAAGTTGCTTCGGGTTGACCCCAGTGGGCAATGTAAGGAGGTTTACAAACGTGCCCATCAGAATTGAGGCCATTGAAACCAGCACCATCGCCAGCGCTACCTGCGCGATGATAAGAGCGCGTGAAAGCTTTGCATGCGTAATCGTTTCGCCCAGTGAGGGCCCGCCCAGCCTCATCTCGCGATTCTGCCTGCGAAGCATCAACCAGGCGGGCAGAACGGAAAAGATTCCCGTTGAGACAAGTGCAATCAACAGCACAATTGCACATTGCAGCCAAATGCCAGGATCACCGCGCAGCTCCGGAATTGCAAGGGGCGCATCGTGTAGCAGAATGCCGACCCCGACGCGAGCTACCATCATCGCAAGCAACCCACCACCTAACGCGAGCAGCAATCCTTCCGTCGCCAGCAACCGCAACATCCGCATTCGTGTAGCGCCCAGCGCCGAGCGCAGCGCCATTTCACGCGAACGACGCATGGACCGCGCCATCATCAACCCCGCCAGATTGAGGCACGCAACCAGCAGAACCGCAATCACAGCCCCCATCAAAGTCAGTAAGCTGCGGCGCACATCGCCGACCACCACATCGCTAAGTTTCCATACGCGAAACTCATGCACAACGTGATCGCCGCTGAGCCACTTTCGGGCGTTCGGATTGCGTTGATAGAACGGCTGCTGCAAAGATTTAACCTCCTGCTGCGCCTGCGCAAGAGTCACTCCCGGCCGCAACCGTGCAATCATTTCGAAATTGTCTCCATCGTATCCTGGGTAATTTGGGTTCAACTGCAAAGGTTCCCATATATCCGGTGTACCCAGAACGCCCGGCGCGGTCTCAGCGATGACACTGAAGCTCGCAGGCATTACCCCCACTACCGTATAGCTTTCCTGATTGACGCGAACCGCTCGACCGATAATCTCCGGATCGCGATTGAAGACTTGCTTCCAGAGTCCGTCGCTTAGCACTACAACCTTCGCGCCACCGGGATGGTCTTCCTCGGGAAGAAAAATGCGCCCACGCTCGGGCATCACTCCCAGAGTGCGGAAGTATCCCTCGGAGACACGCAATGCGCTGATCTCAACCGCATGGCCTTTATTCACCGATAGATTGACTTGCGATCCGGAGTCATCCATCACGGCAACCGAAGAAAAAGCGCCTGTGTGCTCGCGCACAAAGTCAGCGGAAGTCCCCGTCTGCTCTGCGTTGGGAGGTTCATGCGGAAAGGTGTAAGCCACGCCTACCAAATTTTCTGAATGCGGATAAGGCAACGGTTCCATGAGAACGCTGTAAACCACGCTATACACTGCGGCAGCCACTCCAATACCCAGCCCCAGCGTAAGCACCGCAGTCAAGGTAAACCCCGGCGACCGCCTCAACTGCCGCACGGCATAGCGAATGTCCTGAAAGAAAGAATGCATCGCGGTGGTTCTCCATTTCATTA
>JAJZDO010000064.1 GCA_021805955.1 Acidobacteriota bacterium | reverse complement strand
GTACCGGGCGAACACTTTCTTATCTGAAAACTGTGTTGTTGGCGCAACGACCCGCTACATTGAAGATCGCGGCGTTGCTGGACAAGCCAGAAAGGCGTCTCTGCCAGATCGAGGCGGATTATGTTGGCTTCACCATTCCCAATCGTTTTGTGGTCGGCTACGGCATGGATTTTGCCGAACACTACCGCAACCTGCCGGACATCTGCTTGATGCCCATGGATGCTCCCACCGACGTCTGGGAGTAGCACGCTTATCCAGAGTTGTAGATAGGACACTTGGATTATGACTGCTTTCTCTTCCCCTGATCTTGCCGATGAATTTCAAATCTCCAGTTTCGATGTTGCCGCCTTCGCCGCCCATGCACTGCGCGACTGGCAAAGCCTGGCGGCCACGCTGGATCACACCTTGCTGCAGCCCGACGCTACCGCGGCCGATGTGCTGCGATTGTGCCAGGAGGCTGTCCACTATCGCTTCGCCTGCGTGTGCGTGAATCCTTGCTGGATCGCGCTGGCGCACAGCGCTCTCTCCGGTACCGGCATAGCGGTCGGCTCCGTCGTCGGATTTCCTTTGGGAGCTTCGCTGACCCACTGCAAACGCGAGGAGGGCGAGTCCGCCTTGCGCCTGGGAGCGCAGGAACTGGATGTGGTGATCCAGATCGGCACGTTGAAGAGCGGCGACAACGCGACGGTACAAAACGATATGCGCACCATGGTGGAGTTGGCGCACGATGCCGGGGCACGCATCAAAGCGATCCTGGAAACATGTCTGCTGACGCTGGAAGAAAAGCTGCGCGCTTCGGAAATCTGCGTGGCCGCGGGCGTGGATTTTGTGAAGACGAGCACTGGATTTTCCAGCGGCGGCGCAACTGTGGCCGATGTCGGCCTGCTGCGCGGTGTGGTGGGAGGGCGCTGCGGCGTCAAGGCGGCAGGTGGCATACGCACGCTGGACGCGGTCCGTGACATGCTGGAGGCGGGCGCCAGCCGGATTGGAACGTCTTCCGGCGTGGCGATTGTGGAAAGCTACATGGAGCAGCGCCGCGCGGTCGAGAGTTATGTGACGGAACACAGCGCCGCAACCTCGAATTAGGCGCGGGAATCGACGCTCTGAGCCGCGAAAATCCTGTGGAACTCATCCTGCCCCACTGCGCTATGCTGAAGAGCAGGCCATGAGTTCCAACAAACGCAGATCCGTGTCCAAGAGCGTCGCGCCAGAGTCGCAAGGAGCTGCGTCTGAGAACGCGCCCGCGAACCAAAAGCCCTTGGCGCAGGCGTCGACCGTGGTATCGAGGGAGATAGCCGAGCCGAAATCCGCTATTGAGCCTCACGCGTTTGAGGGCGACTATCGCCCCGTATCCGCCGAGCCGGCGCGCGTCGAACCCAGAATCGATTCCCTGCAGATCGACTTCCTGACCCGGCTTGCGGACGCGCTGAACACCACGCTGGATCTGCAAACGCTGCTGCATCGCGTGGCGGACCTGGTGCGCGCCGTCATCGACTACCGCATCTTTGCGATTCTGCTGTTGAACGACCGCACCAACGAACTGCGCATACGTTTCCAGATCGGCCACTCCCCGGAGATAGAGCGACTGCGGATTCGAATGGGCGAGGGCGTCGTCGGTCAGGTGGCGGAACGCCGGGAAGCGATGCTGATCAACGATGTGAGCGTGCTTTCCAACTACATCGACGCCAATTCCGAAGTGCGTTCGGAACTGGCGGTGCCGCTGGTGACCAAGAACCGCGTCATCGGCGTCATCGATATTCAGTCGGAGCAAACCAATTATTTTCGCCCGGAGCATTTGCACCTGCTGCAACTGACGGCCTCTCGCGTAGCCATTGCGGTGGAGAACGCGCGGCTGTATACGCGCATCTCGCGGCAAGCGCAGACGCTGGAATTGCTGCATGAAATCAGCCGCGAACTGACCTCGATTCTGGATCCGGAGCAGTTGCTGGAGAGGGTTGGGAAGCTGTTGCAGCGCGTGATTCCCTACCAGATGTTCGCCATCTGGATGCTGGATGACAAGCGTAACATGCTGATCCATCGCTTCTCGATTCGATTCGGCAAAACGGACAGTTCATTTTCCGAGCCGGTGCCGATCCAGCGTGGACTGATCGGCGCCGCGGTCAGCACCCGTCAGACGATTACGGTTGGAGATGTGCGGCACGATGCGCGGTATATTCTTGTGCACGCGGAAACGCGCTCTGAAATGGCCGTGCCGCTAATTTACAAAGGCAAGGTTCTGGGAGTGCTGGACCTGGAGCATACGCGACCGAACTTTTTTACCGACGACCATGTCCATGCGGTCAGCACTTTGGCCTCGCAGCTGGCGATTGCGCTCGAAAATGCCGGCCTGTATCAGCGCCTGGCGCAGGAAGAACAGCGCCTGGAAGAAGACCTGGCGATGGCGCGCAAGGTGCAGTTTCGCCTGATGCCGCAAAGCGTGCCGGTGCCCATCCATGCCGAACTGGCGGCGCAATTTGTGCCCGCACGGACGATTGGCGGCGACTTGTACGATTTTCTGGACTATGGCGACGGGCGCACCGCCATCGTGCTGGGAGATGTGAGCGGCAAGGCGGCTGCGGCGGCGCTGTATGCGGCGCTGGTCAGCGGCATCATGCGTTCGCTGGCGGCCCAGCGGCCTTCCCCGGCGCAGATGCTGGCGGCGCTGAACGAGCAACTCCAGGAGAGAAAACTCGACGCGCAATACGTCACACTGCTGTTCGCGATTTGGAACGACAACGACAAGACATTGCAGGTTGCAAATGCGGGCGGGTGTCAGCCGCTGTTTTGCCGCGCCAAAGGCGTGGAACCGATCCAGGCCACGGGCATTCCGCTGGGCATGTTCCCCGATGTCGAATATGAAGAATTCACTTTGTCTACGCAGCCTGGCGACATGATCGTGTTTTATTCCGACGGCATGATCGACGCGGAAAACGATCAGGATGAAATGTTCGACATGGAACGGCTGGCAGCGGTTCTGGAAGAACATCGTCGCTGCTCGGCTGCTACCATTGTCAGCAATATCCTGAAGGCGGTGTCGGACTTCCAGGGACCGGTGGAACATTTCGACGACGAAACCGTGATCGCGCTGCGCGTGATCGACCCGAAGAAACCGGTGAAGTGTTAAGTACTCAAGAGACCGCATCGGCGATGGATTCGGTGTGCGGTAATGATCCAACCCATCACACGAACAACTGTTGTTGGCGCTCGGGGGAAATTTCGAGATCTATACCCTCACACAGAATCTGCGCTGGTAACTTTGAAAGCTCCTTCGGTTCCACCTTGTGCAACCCACCGCCATATACGCGGCCTTCTGCGATGAATTGTTCGGGACTGATCTGCTGTAAAGCCTCGAATACATGGGCTGTCTTCTCCGGATGCTTTTTTAGCAAATCGCGCAGAGGCTCTTTCGGGTAAAGCATTAGATATACGTTATGGGCAGTAGCCTGAGAACGATTCCAGATGAAACGGAATGGATGCTTTCCATTGCGAGAACGGCCCATGTAAGTACATAAAAATGGGGCGGACGGGCGGTTTTCCTGCGAATACCATGGTGTGCGGCGACTGGCGAGATACGCTTCGTGGATTTTCCGTTCTTTGCCCATCTGGATGTATCCATAAAAACGCGACCAGCTTTCCTTTATTTTCTCCTCGGGCTCATTGCAGTCGAGCAAAAAGAGGTGCTGAGGTATTGCGGGCATTCCGCTTGCCAATGCCTCAATAATGTCCGCCTTCAGGTGTCGCGGGCCGGGAAGAATGGATTTCAGGAAGTGGCGCGGGATCTGCCAATTGTCGATATCGGCCTGACCGAGGATGAAGAAACTGTTTGAGCCTGTCGCAAGGCCTCGCTTAATCGTGAAGATGTCGCCAAGAGTGAGTTCATTCGTTTTCATGACGCCCAAGTTTGCCGGAAACTGTGTCCATTTTTGTGACTGGCGCAATGTATGGAGGGGCACTTGTGCCTCATTTTCAGGCTGCTTAATCGAGCCCCCAAGGGAAAATCGGACGTTATGCTCGGCTAGGGGCGATGATCTGCGGAAAACCACTACAGCGGAGGACACCAACGCATCCGTGAACTGCGCATCGGCAGGATAAAAGCGATGTATGTGTAGGAGCGTCACGTGATCGGTCAGATACTGGCGCACTTTAACCCCGTAATTTACGTCCATAAATTCCGAAGGGATCAGCCAGATCGCGAGTCCATACTCTTCCATCCATTCGTGACAGAGAAGCATGAAGTAACAATAGAGGCCGGCAAGACCGCTGATTTCGAGGTGCAAGGACTGAAGCAACCTCGCCCTGAGACGCTCCTTCTCGTTTCCAGGCAAGTGGTGGTGTCGGACATACGGGGGATTGGCAACCACGAGGTTAAAACGGCGATCAGGCAATGGTTGTCGTGTAAAGTCTCCTTCGAGAATATGGAGTCCGTGCTTTGCCCATAAATCAATCGCCGCGTTCGCAAATAGTGGGTCGAGCTCGATGCCGTTCGCTGAGTAAATGTTCTCAGGCGGGAAGGTTTCAGACAAGGCTGAGTAAAACGATCCAGTACCAATAGCGGGATCTAGAAAGCGGACTGGGCGATCGCCAAACAATTTGCTCGCATAGCGCAAAAGGCTTAATGCGAGCGGCGGCGGCGTTGCGAATTGGCCGGACTTGTTCCTCTCCGATGCAGTCTTGAGTCCGTCGAGACGCACTTGTTCATGTTGGCGGTGCCCTTCAACACTATATGGTTCAGCGGTCTCCATAAATACCCTCAAATTCCGAGCTCGTCCATGTCCTCGATTCGGTGTTCCCATACCCAGTCTATGCCTTCAGCCGCCTCGTACCCGAGATAAGCTACATCGAAATACCCGCATAGGAAAAGTACAAAAACAACCTGGTCGCCGAACGTGGCCTTGAGTTGATTGATCTTGGTTGCTTCCTCTTTCCGGCGCTTGTTTACGTTGGTGAAGTCGCCGGCCGACTTCGCTTCGATGAGCAGGGGAAGGTGTGGCAGAGTGGCATGTAACGGCTGGATCACGACGTCGACGGGGATTCTGACGAGAGTGGCATTCGCCTTGGCAGGCTTTACAAGCACGTTGAGGCGAAATGCAAACGTTCCAGGTTCCATCTGTGTCAGCGGAGTGGACGAGGAATGTGCCTTCAGCTTGTAGCCTTTGTCTTTGAGATGTTGCTGGATGAGATTGAGTTGGCGCTTCTCCTGTGCATTTCTCACAATCGGATCAGCCAATGCGCCGCATAGACGATCCGCAACGATGGTCGAAGAGCGATACCGCTCTTCATCGGTAGGGTTGCGACGCCCCACCAACCATGGGAAGATATCAACGTCAAGCATCTTCGATAAGATGCGCGTAATTTTGGCCAAGTGTTCTTCGAGTAGCTGCGGCGAAAGCTGCGACGGAATCTTGCCCTGTTCAAGCAGTCCCACAAAATTCTTGGTAGATTCCGCGAGGCCAATCAGTCTGTCACGCGCCAGCGGTGGGCAAGTGGACATACGCAACATCGGAAGAATACCGGGATGATTTCTAATTGCCTTTGGTGTGACCTTGGTCAGATCGCTTGTAAGCGCGAGACCCTGCTCGACATTCGCGATGGTCGTTTTCCTAGTGTCGCGGTATGCCTTCGGCGCAAACCTCATGAACCATTGATTGAACTGGTCCACCGGTGCGCGGGTATCCGCCTTCCATAGGTGCGGTTTATCGGCATTTATGGGCATGAGTTGATTTAGCAAAGAGCTTGCATTATTTTGCCACCGTTCTCTGTTCCGCGCCGTTTCGTGAGCATACCATCGGTGCACGCGCATGAAACCGTCAACATCAGGCGCGCAAGAGAAAGCGGAAGCGCATATCTTCGCCGTACCACATGATGTAATTCGTTCCCCAGGCGTTGTTGAACAGATTGCAATGCATGCCGCTGGAAAGGTCCGGCTGGTCCTGGGAAAAATTCAGCGGAGACTTGCTGCCCATGGCGATCAGAGGCGCGTCCAACGGTTCCACGGTGAAAGAACCATCCTTGTCCGTATAGCTGAAATGATTGGAAACCGCGTGCATCTGGCGGCCTCCGCCTCGGGCGACGTCGAACGGCGACACCTGTTCGCCGGATTTTTCCAGCATCCATCCTTGTTGGTTCCTGACAACTGGATCGAAGGTAAGCCATAGCGATTCCGGCATGCGCGTGGCGGGCTTTTGCAGACAGTAGAAATTGAGATGAACAACCGGTTCCGCGTCTGGAAGCAGCAATTCAACATATATTTTCTTCGGAAACGCGGTGCGGCCCGACTGCTCCGCTTCCGGGTCGCGAAGTTCCAGGCGCCCAAGGAGACGATGTCCTTCGGCATTCTTCTCCGCGCGCAGCTCGACCAGGGAGGGCAGCCAGTCCTGATTTTTCGCGCCGAAACGTTCGATGTTGGGCTTGCCAAAATCTTTCTCCGCCCAACTTGCCTGCATCACCAGATACTTCGCGCGGTAGTCGGAATAATCCTTCTGCGACAGTGTCTGATAGGAAAACAACGCCAGCGGATGATCGGGAGAGGCCCATTCACGCCCGGACTTCTTGTTGCGCAAGCGATGAATCGCTCCCGTCTTCGCATCCACTTGAAGGATGAAATGCGGCGTATCGATGTCCTCGCCCGCAGCCACGACCGAACCACTCGGCATCCGCGGTTCTGTTGCTGCAAGATTGCGAATCGCCTCCTCAGCCTGGCTGCCTAGCGGCGCGGGAAGCGCGGCAGTTCCGTCGAAGAGATCCTTGCGTTTTTCTTCCCAACTGAACGCGACAACTTTGTAATTCTTCGTGTCCAGCATTTTCTCCAGAGCTTGCGGCGTGTAGTGGTCGTAGTCGAGCCAGGTTTTCGTATCGGTTCCCCAGGTGTGCTCCGGCTCCAGAATCAGGCTCCGCATCAAAGCGATGTCGGTCGCATCGCCGGAGCGGAATTTTCCCTGCGCAATCCAAGCCTGGCGAAGACGGGCAACTTCCCTATACCGGGCGACCTTCAGGGGATCGCTGGAGACGCCATAGATCCACGTGTCGCCGATTTCCTGCGTGACCACCGGCAATTGATTGCGGTAGGGTTCGACTGCATTGGCGATTTCCGTAAGACCGCAGGCGACAATCTCAGCGTTCGGAAACATGTGGCCCAACCCAGAATAGATGGCGACAATTTCATTCGGTGGGTGGGGACCGCTGTTGTCGTTTCCAACTACGACGGCGATTGCGAGATCGGTGCCCGGCACCTGCGTGACGGCTCCGTAGCCCAGGTGATACATGACGACAAGCGACGATCCGCGCGTATCCTTCCAAAGAAACAATGGAGGAACTTCCGCAGGCTTGCTCGCGCCGTTCACGCCGATGTCGAGAAACTTGACGCCTTGAGAGGCAATGGGAGCGATCAAACCGCGCGTGTGTCCGGGTACATCGGTCATCTTGGCGCCGGTGGTGGTGCGTCCAAATCGGCGGTCGAGGGACTGCGACAAAGCGATGCTGCCGGAAATCATCGAGGCGTCCATCATCTCGGTCTGCCAGTTCAAGGGGATCGCGTGCCAGGCGATGTCGCCGGCGGCAATGGCCTGCTCCATTTGGCGGCGGTCGGCGGAGGAGGCCTGCTCCAGATACTCGTACAGCAGCCACGAACCCGTGGTCCACACATAGCGGGGGCCACCGGTGCGGCGCATGTCAGCGGCAATGCGAATGGCATCCGGGAAATAGTCGGAGAAATACCAATCCACGACGGCCTTCTGGGTGTCGATAAAGCCAGCGTCGAAATGACATTTGAACATGATCAGGACGCGCTTCACGTCCAGCTTCGGCGTGGGGGCATAGGGATCTGGAGGAATCGCGAAAGATGCTCCCCGGCCCAGTACGGATGCTCCGCCCACTGCG
>JAJZDO010000175.1 GCA_021805955.1 Acidobacteriota bacterium | reverse complement strand
GGCTATCTAAAGGCAGTAAGCGGACGAACGATTATCTTTTCGATCCTGGTAAATGGGCATCTGCCGGGGGAGACGCACTCACACGCAACTACGGCTGCGATGGACAAAATCTGCCTGGCGGTTGCCGCGGCTGAGTGAGTTCCAACGCACGTTAGAATTAGAGAGTGAAGATGGCGCGAAACAGCAGAAGCAGCCGCTGGTTACCGGTAACTTGCCTGCTGGTCGGTTCGGGGCTGATGCTGGCAGGTTGCAAGCCGTTGCCACCCTCCAAACCAGCCTCTGAGTTTACGCCACAGGAAGCGCGTGGCGCAGCGGTCTTTCAGGCCAAGTGTGCGCGCTGCCATTATCCAACGACGACACGGGGAAAACACGGGCCTGGGTTACAGGCGCTGACGAAGCTGCAAGCGATGCCCTCAGGCGCGCCGCCAACGGATGCCAGGATCACCCAAACCATTCTCTACGGACATGAAATGATGCAACCGGTGCCGATCGATGATGCCCAGTTACACGATCTGCTGGTATATTTGCACACCTTGTGAAGGAGACGCAGTGAAGAGCAAGCCACAACAGCCGGATGAACTGGGAATGAGGGTTCCGATCGATCCCGTGCAAGGCAATCCGCTGCTGCGGCTGCCGGGGCTGATCTTCATCGGGCTTTATATGCTGGGGCTTGCGGCTCTGATCACCGTGCGAGTGGTGGCGCACAACGCGCATCCGCTCTATCTTGTGCTGGCCGCTCTCTTTGTCATCGCTGGGTTCGGACTGGTGCGCCTGTTCCGCTGGGCATGGGCGCTGACGCTTGCGGCCGTTTTTCTGCCCATGAGCTATTGCCTCTGGCTGATCCTGCATCACGGCATACCATTTGAGGTCGGCTTTGTACAGATCATCCTCAACCTGCTCCTGTTTCTCTATCTGGTGCGCGTGGAAGTACGTGCGGCGCTGCGCTGAGCGTAGCGGTCGATCTCTGGCCTTTCAGCAGCTATCCATAAGCCCGGCTCTGCGATTGGGCTTCGATTCGGCGAAAATTTGCCGTGCAATCCGGGTGAACGCGAGTTGCATCAGTATGTGTGGCTGAGAACATCTGGCGTGGGAAAGATAGAGGAGGTGCGGCGGATGTTGCCGGCCGAACCGATGCCGGAGAGCGTGAAGCCCCAAAGCAGCTCAGACTCGTCTCGGAGCGACCCCAGGGCGAAACGACGATAACCAACGTTAAGACCGCAGCAGTTCCAGTTGTAGATGGCCTGTAAACCACCGTACTGCAACTGGCTTTCCGCGAAATCATAGCTGGTGTTGAAGCCTAAGCTGAAGCCTGCATCCGAAGGTTTTCCGTAGTAGATAAACGGCGTGAACTCATGGCTTTGCACAACGGAGGCGGATGCGCCGGACTCATCGACGGCATTCAACAGCGCCTGACCAGCCCCTACAGTCACCCTGCTGAAGCTGTAGCCTGCGTACAGATTGTTGGCCCCGAAACGGCCCGCTTTGGTGTCGTAGTCCATATCCCACTCGATCCGCATGTTCGGAATCACTTCAAAGCGTATTCGCGAGAGGATTGGAGCGATGTTTCGCGCGTTGGTGAGGAATGCGACACCGGTAAGGTCCAGGGTCGTATCGAAGACGTTGCGACGATTCGTGATGAGCGCGCCGCCGAAGGTGGGGTTGAAGAAAAACTTCTGTGCAATCCACCAGCTTGCCCATTCACGCTGCTGCTTTGGGCAGGGCGTGAGCAGGTTGGTGCAGGTAGACGGCTGCTTAGAGCGGAAATAAAAGCGCTGGGTGAGAGCGAACCCGGCCTCATTGGTATCTACTGCGATATCCGTTGTATCGAACAGCAGCGTATCCGGTTCCGAGTGGATGCCTGCGACGTAGCGATAGAAAAGCTGCGGTTCAATCACATGGCGCATTTCGCGATGAAAATACGGCAGCATGAAATCACGACCAATTGCGGGCGGACGCACATCCAGCGCGAACTCGGCGTCGGTGCGCGTGAGTGGATCGTGACTGACATAGGGAACGCCGCCGAAGTGTGTACCGCTGAGATCGGGAATCTGGCTGCCGGAATACTGCGTGAGACGGATAGCCGCTTCAGGGAAAAAACTCCATTGCCCCAGATGCACAGGCATGGCAAGGTAGGGATAAATGTCCAAGCGTCCTACGTTGTTCGAGTGGAAGTTCGGTTCTGTGCGGCTGTTATCAGAGACCGAAGAGCCAAGCCCCCAGTAGAACGGTGTGTTACCAATTGGCTGATCGAGTGCGTCCCAACGCACATTGGGCAGAGCCAGGAATTTGACCTCCGGCACGCTGAGCACGGGAGCGCCGCTGGCGTTCCCTGAAGCACCGAAGCTCTCAAAGCGATCCAGCCCCGCGGTCAGCACGCGGCCGTGATGGTCCTGTGTGAGCGCAACATCACTTGAGACTTCCGAACTGGTTGCCTGCGCAAGATTTTCATCGAAGGCGAGACGGAAGATATAGCTCGAAAGATATTCCGCGTTCCCGCCAAAACGTGTGTGGTCGGTGAAGTCGCGCCGCCCCCAGGCGAGAATGTCCATTCCGCCCTGGGTGACCTGCGTGGGCACGGTATTGCCTGGTAGCAACTCCGAGATCCCGCGATCAAACAACGCATCCCAGCGTACATTGAACGCATCCAGACCATGCCCCTTGTAGCGGAAGTCTCCGTTCGGCGCCCAGCCACGATTGCTCCAGTACTCGAGTCCCACCGTTGCGTCGGTACTGCGATTGATCGCCCAGTAATACTCATCTCCCAGAACAATTCCCTTCACGCTGGAGTCGGCGAAGATGGGAAGCAGGAGACCGGAACTCCGGCCTGAGACCTGCGTGGAATGCTTGAGCACAGGAATATAGAACAAAGGCAGGTGGAAGTACTCGAAGATGCTGTTGCGCATCGTCGCTGTCTGATCCTGAATCTCGATCGAGCGCGACAGAAAATGCCAGTCCGGTTTCGGCAAACGGCAGGAGGTCATCGAGCCATCGACGATCCGGAAGCTGTTCTCACCGGTCTGTAGGAGGACTCGGCCGGTAAAAACAAAAGGATCCGGAGTCGTGTAGATGCGGGATTGGCCAAGGCGCCGGACTCCGAAACTGCCCACAACCTGGAAGAATCTTGCGGTATGTGCGTCGGGGTGAATCTCACCGTGGTCCGCCGTCAAAGAAACATCCTGCGGGCCACCATCCAGTTGCACGTGCCCAACGACAAAGATGGTGTCTTTGTCCTGCTGATAGGTCACCTTATCCGCTCTCAGAACGTAGCCCTGCAACGCAATCACAACCCCGCCTCGAAGCGTCCAGGTGTCTCCTTCACGCGTCTGTTCGCGTGCCTGCCAGCGGATGGTATCCGATTTTTGAGCGGCGGGAACGGGCCGGGCCGAGGGCAGAAGCTGGAGGCTGGGATCGTCGGGCAGAGCAGAAGCAGAGGGGGTAGAGCCTACATCGCTCGGCGTTGCATTCGAGTTGATGGTGGTGACAAGACGAGCAGGTAACGCGTTGGTTACTAGCTGAGCGCGAATCTGCGCATGACACAGCGCAAACAGCGTGATACACCAAAAATAGTGAGGTCGCGTCACCGGATTCCTGCTCAGGATAGCAAAGCATCGCATCTCTCCGGTAAGACGGTAGACGGACGATAAGGGCGCCACTGAGAACCGGCGCGGGAAAGGGAAAGATTCTTGAACAAGACGACTGGCTTCAACCGGGACTCGACTGCACCCGACCTCTTCGCCGAGGATGCGGCTGCTCATGACGGCCCCACCTGGAAAGAGGAAGTCAATCGTCGTCTGGCAGCACACCGGAATCGGCAGGGCGCAACGCAATCGTCAGCACCGATGGCAGTTCCCGCGCAACCGCAACAGAACTCTCTCCGCGCAGCGCAGGCTGCGGCTCGGGTTGCAGCACGCTATGCCTCTGCGCCGGCCTACCGGGATCTGTTTCTCGACGATGCCGAGGCCGTGGTGCGCGCGGCAGGCGCTGCCGTGGAAGCAGCGCGCGATGCCCAGGCAGCAGCACAGGCAGTACTTGACGGTTTGCAGGCGAATTTGCCGTTGGCATCCGATTCCCTGTCTCAGTCGGCGAACCGGTGGAACGATGAGCCCTTCGCCGAGATGACTCCGCAGGTGATTTCGCAGAGTTCTGCAATGCCCCGATGGCACGATACGATTCCTGCCTCTGCGATGGAAGCGCACGATGTTTGGGATGAGATGCGAGTGTATCCGGCTTCTGAGCGCGATCTTCATCGCACAGAAAAATTCGATGAATTTCCGACGGGAGATTCCGTTGCGAACGCGACCGTCGAACCCGTGCTTGCTTCCGCAGCGAATCTGATTGAGTTTCCACGGGAACTGGTGGCCGCGCGCAAAGCGCGCCCGCGTCTGGCCGAAGGCCCGTTCGCTCAACAGGCAACCAGTCCGCAACTGAATATCTTTGAAGTCGATCCGGAGCTGTTATCGGCGCAGGAAACTCCGATGGCTCCGCCGCAATGGACAACCATGGACTGGGAAAGCAGCATCCACCCATCCAGGATGCCGGATTTCGAGCAGGAAACGGGTGGAGACGAAACTGCGGCACTGATCGATTCCGAAGATGTACTCCGCAGGTTGCCAGGGATTCAGACGGAGGCGGTTGCGATCATGGAGTCGCCAACTGCACTGGAGAGCCGCGCTGAGAAACTGCCGGCACCTTTGCCCTTGGAAGCCAGTCCCTCACCCTCGTTGCCCGCATTGGAAGTCGGTGAAGTCGAGACGGAATCGGCTGAACTCTATGTTGCAGGAAAGTCGCATCGGGCGCTGGCCGGAATCGTAGACTTCGGAATCGTCACTCTGGCTTACCTGGGAGCAGCAGTCGTGGTGCTTGCATCCACCGATCAACCCCCTTCGGGCATTGTGGCGCTTGAAGCATCGCTCCTCGGCATGATCGTATTCGCGCTGGTTTATCTCGCCCTTTTCTTTGCCTTTTCGGATCAGGGAACGCCGGGCATGCGCTACGCCAGGATTGCGCTCTGCACCTTTGACGACAATAACCCGACCGTGAAGCAGGCACTGATGCGGATTCCGGCGATGCTCCTGTCGGCATTCCCGCTCGGACTGGGATTCCTGTGGGCTTTTCTCGATCGCGACGGTCTGGGATGGCACGACCGACTTTCACAAACCTACCAGCGCAAATACTGAGTGTCTCACCCTCACGCAACCACCACAAACGATCGGCGCAACTCTGCTCTCTCGCTCCGTCCCGCACACTGCTGCTCCTTGCCGCTGCGGATTACCACTCCTGTTGTGCGCGCAAGGCTGCCACGCCCGCTCCAAGGATGCTAATCGCATCCTCGGCAGGCAAAACTTCCAGCGAATAGCTTTGCAATAGACTCATCCGCACCATCGCATCCAGATGCTCGCGTAGAAGTTTGATATCCAGGAAGCGAATATTCAGGCCGGTGAAGTAGAAGCGTCCCGGTCCACCCAGGTGAATCGCGGTTGCGCAGCCTGCAGCGAGTGCGCGATGCCAAAGATCGACGAACTCACTACAGCGCGCATCTCCGGACTTCCCGTTCGCGAATACATCTTCCGGCTCCATATCCATAAATCGGAGTCGCATCGCGCGGTTGCCCATGATGCCTTCGATGTGGCCGACGCCGCCACAGCCACAGAATCGCTCCCTGGGATCGAGCGTAACCACTGTGTGCCCGCCTTCCCAAACGCCGTCCGCAATGGGCCAGCGCCCGTAGCCAATGCCATTGCCAAGCGTCCAGACGCGGATGAGCCGATCCAGATGACCCCCGCGGGAGGCCAGACCAGCCGCCACCGCATCGGCGTCATTCAAGATGTGTACGGGAGCATGGACCCCTTGCTCGCGCAGCACTGCGGAAAGTGCTTCGCCAAATCGCAGCCCCTTGATCTGTGCAAGGTTCGGTGCGTCCTGGACAACACCATTGCGCACCACGCCTGGCACGGCGACGCCGATCGCAGTCACCGAACCTGTCGCTCCCCGATCCGGCGTTTCAGAGATCAGGCGCTTGATCAGTTGCGCCAGCAATTCGTACATCTCGCTGGTCGGCATACCGATCAACGCTTCCGTTTCCGACGGATCCGCAGGAAATCGCAGATGCTCTCCGACCACCACCATCTGTTCGTTTTCTTCTTGCAGGCGTCCGGCGACGATGTGCTCTGTAATCACCACGCCAATTGCTGCGGCCATCGCATCCCTCCAAAACACCCGATTCTATGCTTCTGCGGCCGACGCTGCAAGGTCGGGCCTGAGCCCTTCCCGATACTCAATCGTTCTGGTAGCGATGCAGTCGGCCAATGCCATTGAAGGCTGCCACTTTGTAACATTCGGCAAGCGTCGGATAGTTGAAGACGGTCTCAATGAAGTAGTCCACTATGCCTCCCAGCGTCATCACCGCCTGACCGATGTGGATCAGTTCGCTGGCACCCTCGCCGATAATATGTACCCCCAGCACCTTGCGCGTGTTGCGATGAAAGATGAGCTTGAGCCGACCCGTGGTGTCGCCGCGAATCTGACCGCGCGCAACTTCGCGATAGTAGGCCATGCCCACCTCATAGGGCACATCTTCCTCGGTCAGCTGCTCCTCCGTCTTACCGATGAAGCTGATCTCCGGGATGGTGTAGATGCCGTATGGATAAAAGCTCGGGTTGGAGATTGTGTTCATGTCGTTGAAGGCCCGCGCAACTGCGATGCGCCCCTGCTCCATGGAAACCGAGGCTAGAGACGGAAAACCGATCACATCACCGACGGCGTAAATGGATGGCACATTGGTGCGGAAGTGTTCGTCCACAGGAATCCGTCCGCGCGCATCGGCCTGGATTCCGGCAGCGTCAAGATTCAAATCCTCGACGTTTCCCTGCCTGCCCACAGCATAGAGCAGCGCGTCGCCGGAGACCTTCTTCTGACTCTTCAGATTCGCCACCACCGTGCCGTCCGGCAGTTCTTCGACGCTTTCCAGTTCTTCGCCCAGGCGCATCGTGACGCGGCTGTCGCGCAGGTGATAGCTAAGTGTCTCGATGATCTCCTGATCGGCAAACTCAAGCAGGCGATTACGTTTTTCAATCACTGTTACGCGGACTCCGAGAATCGCAAACATGCACGCATACTCCACCCCGATCACCCCACCGCCCACGACGATCAACGTTCGAGGCAGTTTCGGCAGATTCATAATCGAGTCGCTGTTGACGATCGTCTTCTCGTTGATCGGCACGCGATCCGACGAGGCAGGTTTTGTGCCAACGGCCAGAATGATACGGTCGGACTGAAGCGTCGATTCCGTCTCCAGGCCGGTGACACGGATGGTCTGCGAATCAATGAAGCTGGCAATTCCGTGAAGCACCTCGATACCGTTTCGCGAAAGCTGCGCTTCCGTCACGTCAATCTCAGTCTTGATGACTCCCTGCACACGAAATGCAAGGTCATCCATGGTGATCTTTTCCTTGACGCGGTAATTCATTCCATAAACGGCGCGATAGTTATAACCGGAAAGATGCAACACCGCCTCGCGCATCGTCTTCGATGGAATGGTGCCCGTGTTGACACATACGCCACCCACCACAGAACGCGACTCCACCACCGCGACCCGCTTTTTGAGTTTGGAAGCGGCAACCGCCGCACGCTGGCCGGAAGGGCCGGAACCAACCACAATAAGGTCATATTTGACGGCGCTCATGCCGAAATCTCCACAAGGATAGGATATGGGATTGTTGCAAACCTCTCCTCAACCGGAGGCTAACACACTGACGAACGGAAACAAGCAAACGGAAGCAGAAGGGATCGAGACGAATGCGTAATCCGGGACGCAACCGAACAAAAGGCCGCCGGGGTGAAACCCCGACGGCAGTTGAGATGGCCGGAATCCCTTCTGGTCAAT
>JAJZDO010000550.1 GCA_021805955.1 Acidobacteriota bacterium | reverse complement strand
CTTCGGGCAATCACAGAATTGAAAGTGCCCTGCCCGTCGCGTGTCAGCGTGATGAGTTTCGATGATGCCGACTGGGCGGAAGTCGTCAGCCCGAGTCTCACCACCATCGGGCAACCTAGCTACGAAATGGGAAAAGACGCGGTCGATTTGCTCTTACGTTCCATTTTGCCCGCAACCGAGCAAGCTGAGGCGAAGCCCCAGCAAATACCACTCAAGTCAACGCTTCGCGTACGCGGATCGACAGGGCCGGTCTATAAAAAATCGTGACCCGCGTTCCAGGAATTCCCGAGCAGAATAGGCCAAGTGAAGTGAACCAGGGACAGCAGCAGGAGATGCGCGTTATACGTAAGCCGAAGGAACGTCCTGGCCGGATGCGCTGGTTTGTCTGCGCCCTCCTGTTTTTTGCGACCACCACCAACTATATGGACCGCCAAGTCCTCGGCATTCTCGCGCCGGTCCTGCAGAAAGATCTGCACTGGACGCAGCAGGGCTACGGCAACATGGTCGCGTGTTTCACCTTTGCCTATGGACTTGCATATCTGCTCTCCGGGCGGATCATCGACCGCCTGGGGACCCGCAAGGGATATGGCTTGTTCGTCGGCATCTGGAGCGTGTCCTCGGCAGCGCATGCATTCGTCAGCAGCGCGTTCGGATTTGGCATCGCACGATTTTTTCTAGGGATCGGAGAATCGGGAAACTTCCCTGCCGCGTTGAAGGCGGTAGCCGAATGGTTCCCGAAAGAAGAACGAGCGCTGGCCACAGGCATCTTCAATTCCGGCACAAATTTTGCCGCCCTGTTGGCTCCGATTATCATCCCGTTCATCGCGCTCCGATTTGGATGGCGCTACGGATTTATTTTTACCGCCAGCATGAGCATGCTGTGGCTGATCGTGTGGATGCTGTTTCCGTACAATCGCCTGCGCCCCGCAGAATCGCAACTTATCGACCGCAGCCTGACGCCCGTTGAGTCATCGGAAATACGGTCGCTACGGTCGCTGTTATCCGATCGCGGTACCATCGCCTTTGCAACCTCCAAATTTCTGACGGATCCGGTGTGGTGGTTTTACCTGTTCTGGGGACCGCTGTTTTTGACCAATCGCTTCCACATCACCATCGCCCAGATGAGTCTTCCCCTGGTCGTCATCTACTTTGCGGCGAGCATCGGTAGTCTCTTCGGGGGCTGGCTCTCCGGGTACTGGATCAAGCGCGGACGCTCGGTGAACTTCAGTCGCAAGGCCGCGATGACAATCTTCGCGATTGCCGTTCTACCCGTTATTTTTGCAGCACAGGTCGCGACCCTGTGGATGTCCGTCGCGCTGATTTCTCTTGCCGCCGCCGCGCATCAGGGTTTTTCCTGCAACCTGTTCTCCACACCCTCCGATATGTTCCGTGCCCAATCCGTCGCGACCGTCGTGGGCATCGGCGGAACTGCGGGAGCACTAGGCGGAACGGTCCTTGCCGAGGTGGCTGGATATGTTCTCAAGCGCACTCACCACTATTCCCTGCTATTTACGGTTTGCGGATTCATGTATCTCCTCGCGGTCCTCCTATTCCAGATCCTGGTTCCTCAACTCAAGCATCAGGACAGCGGAACGGAAATCAACGCATAAGATAAGTTGTGGACAGTGAGCGTGCGATTCGCGCCTCATCGACGATATTCTGAAAAGTGAAAACCGCCGCAACTCGCGGAGCTATTTCGAGGAAACATTTGTGGCAGATGTTCAAAAGGTTTTGAAACTCGATCCGCACGATAACGTACTCGTGGCGCTAACGGCGCTTGCAGCCAACCAGCCGGTAACCTATGCCGGCAAGACGTACGTTCCCGCTGCCAACGTGCCCGCTAAGTTCAAGTTCGTCGAACACGAGATGCCGGTGGGCGCGGAAGTCGTCATGTACGGCGTCATCGTTGGAAAGGTTCGCGAGCCCATCCCTGCGGGCGGCGTGGTAACCACGAAAAACCTGACGCATGATGCCAGCGCCTATTCGACCACGCGCTCGCCTCATCCTTGGACTGCGCCCGACGTTTCCTCATGGCGGCAACGCACATTTCTTGGCTATCACCGCGCAGACGACCAGGTTGGCACGCGGAATTACTGGCTGATTCTGCCGCTCGTGTTCTGCGAGAACCGCAATGTTGAATTATTGCGCGAAGCCTTCGAGGAAGAGCTCGGATATCGCAAGTCGAATGAATACCGCCGCCAAGTTCGCGCGCTCATCGCCCGCCGCAGCGAATCGACCTCGCCCATGAGCACCGCCGATTCGGCAATCCATGGGGCCACGAGTCCAATCTTCCCCAACGTGGATGGCGTCCGCTTTCTTTTTCACGAAGGCGGCTGCGGAGGGACCAGGCAGGATGCGCACGCTCTCTGCGGCCTGCTGGCGGGCTATATTCAACATCCCAATGTTGCGGGCGCAACGGTCTTGAGTCTCGGTTGCCAGAACGCGGAAATATCCATCCTTTTGGAAGAGATCCGCAAACGAGACCCGCAAGCCAGCAAGCCTGTCCTCATCTTCGACCAACAGGCGTTGGGCCTTGAATCGAACATGCTGGGCCGCGCAATTGAACAGACATTCGCTGCGCTCGAACAGGCCAACGCAGCGCAGCGCACTCCCGCTCCCCTTACCAAACTCACCGTCGGCTTAAAGTGCGGTGGCTCGGACGGTTTCTCCGGCATCTCCGCGAATCCGGCGCTGGGCCATGTTTCCGATATGCTGGCGGCCCTTGGCGGCAAGTCGATTTTGTCCGAGTTTCCTGAGCTGTGCGGGGCAGAACAGGGCTTGATCGATCGCTGCATAAATCAGGCCACTGCAGATAGGTTCGTTGAGTTGATGACGACCTATGCAGCACGGGCCAGGGCCGTCCACTCCGGATTCGAGATGAATCCTTCGCCGGGAAATATCCGCGACGGGCTCATTACCGACGCCATGAAGTCTGCCGGTGCTGCGCGCAAGGGCGGCACATCGCCGGTGGTAGATGTGCTCGACTATCCCGAATACGCCACGAAGCCCGGTTTAAGTCTGCTCTGCACCCCCGGTAACGATGTGGAGTGCGTCACCGCTCAGGTGGGCGCGGGTGCGAACATCGTTCTGTTCACTACCGGGATGGGGACTCCGACCGGCAACGCCATCGCGCCGGTCATCAAAGTGGCGACCAATACGCAGATGGCAATGCGAATGTCCGACATCATCGATATCGACACGGGCAACATCATCACCGGCGCCTCAACCATCGAACAGGTTGCGTCCGACATGCTGGAAACTGTGATTGACGTTGCCAGCGGCCGCAAACATACGAAGGCCGAGTTGAACGGTCAATATGACTTCATCCCCTGGAAGCGTGGGATTTCATTGTAAAAGTGGAATTTCTTTGTGAGCGCGTGAGTTGTTAGTGCTTGCTTTCGACCAGCCTGGATTCGCCGGCCGGCGCGCCCCGATACTCCTGATCGAGTTCGTCCGTCTTGCGATGGAAATTGACACGGCGCGGTTCGGTCGAGGGAGCGGTCGCCAGCCACTCATCCACAATTTCTTTGCCCAGCATCTCACCCGTATACCGCATGCTCAACACCAGAACATTGGCGTTGTTGGCCAGCCTTGCGATACGAGCCGCAAATGTGTCCACGCACAGCGCCGCGCGCACTCCGGGAACTTTATTCGCAATGATGGTCACCCCTGTTCCGGTGGTGCAGAAAAGCAGCCCTTGATCGCATCGGCCGGCAGCAACATGCTCGGCAACCGCGCGGGCCGCATCGACATAGTCTGCCTGCTCCCCGCAGCATTGGCCGCAGCGCACCAACTCCACGCCCTTCTCTTCCAGGTATGCACAAATCGCCGTCGAAAAATGCGAACCGCTATCGCTGCCAACTGCCATCTTCATCGTAATTTTTCCTTCTCTGCTTCATTATCGCAGCCGAAACGCGATTGAAATCACCCGCACGTATCCGGGCATGGCAAAATCGCAGCCGACCCTTGCCGAACAATCGAGTCCGGTTCAGCCAGGCAGGTCAGCTCGGCTTTTTTATGGCGTCCAATGGAAGCGTGGATACGCAATTTTTCTTTTTGGAAACAGAGTTGCGATTGTGTTCTCCGACACCGTACTATCAGATCATTCTGTTGTTGGAGTCGTCATGAACAGCCTGTCCACTAAAAACCCGCTCAAAAACCTCGATGATTGGGATGATTTTGTTGCTTCTCGCTATAAGGAGGGCAAAGCGCAGGAAGAATTTCGCAACTACGACCCCAGTGCAAATCCCGGTGTTGCGGAATTCTATCGCCAGAACCACACCTTGCAAACCGTCGACTTGGTACAGGCAAAGAAACGAGAATATCTGCCGCTTGGGAAAGGGCAAAAAACGATCTGGGAAGCAGCAGAGTTTTTAAATTCGCTTGTGGACGATAGCGATCCAGATACCGACTTGACGCAGATCGATCATCTGTTGCAAACCTCAGAAGCCATTCGCAAAGATGGCCATCCGCGCTGGTTCGTTTTGACCGGGTTGATTCACGACCTGGGAAAAGTTCTGTGTCTCTATGGAGAGCCCCAATGGGCCGTCGTGGGCGATACATTTCCTGTAGGATGCGCCTACTCCGATAAGATCGTCTTCTATGAGTATTTCCGTGAAAATCCAGATTCACAGAATCCCTTGTACCAGGAGTTGTATGGAATTTATGGGCCTCATTGCGGACTCGATAACGTGCACATGTCCTGGGGACATGACGAATACATCTACCATGTGACAAAGAGCTACTTGCCGGAACCCGCACAATACATGCTGCGGTATCACTCCTTCTACTCCGCCCATCGACACGGCGCCTATCGTCATTTAATGTCCGCGCATGATGAGGCGATGTTTCAATGGGTTCGAAAGTTTAATCCGTATGATCTTTACTCAAAAGGCGCGGCAAAACCGAATTTGCCTGAAATTCTTCCTTATTATCAGGACCTCATCGCAGAATACTTCCCCGACAAGATTGATTGGTAACCTTCAAGCGTCTTTTTCCTATCGGGGTAGGGCACGCCGGATTCAGCCTTGATTCCCTGTACCAACCTCGCGGCAGGGCGGGATTAGTCGCCAACTGAAACGCGTTCTGGTGTCCTGAGTCTTAAATTCGTTAGGAAATGATTTTTGGTCTTGTATCACGGCACAACTTCAAGAGCCAGCCCTGAGCGCAGCCGAGGGGTACCGTACATGGCGCCAAACGCATCGCTTCCATTGATCGAATTGTTGTATGAACTTCAGACTCAGGACACCATCTGAGATTTTCTCTGAGAAATCTTTACAGCCGACCGCTCTGATCTCGGAGGAGGCGCTGATTGACTTGTCTTAAGACGGCGTGGGTTTGTTAACAACCAGTGCGCTGCCAACGATTTCAATCAACGAGTCGCCCGGAATCCATTCCAGAGCCATGCAGGCCCGCGACGGAGCTTTGCCGGGACTGAAATAGGTTCGGTACACCTTGTTCAGCGCGTCATATTGGGCCTTATGTGCATCGAACAGCGCCTTGCCCGTGGGCATAGAAACACCGTCAGCAAGAGGCAGACAGAGAAATACTTGCAGTTGTAGGATGCTATCCATGGTGCAGCCCTCGCGTTCAAGGGATTTCTTCAGTGCGTCCATAGTACGGATGACATGCTTCTCAAACGGATCGGTTACAAGAACATGGTCATCCTGCGGATAGCCATCGTTGGAACCCGTGCCGGAGAAGTAGTAGATGCCATTGTGTACGTGATTGTTGCTGCCGGGATGGGCGTGCTTGTCGCCGCCAGGTGCGCCGCTTGGCACATCCGCAGCAACAGGGGAGGAGGATTGGGCGATAACTTTTGGCAACGTTGCCACGACAGCAGCCATTGTCCCAATTTTTCCAAAAAACGTGCGTCGGGTACTGATTTCCATACAGTTTCTCCTTTGTCATTGTCTGTAGATTCATCCAATCGACTGAACCCATGATGCCAGATTACTCCAGCTGAGGAGGGCACAACGTACGATGTTCGTATGAATGGGCTAAGAAGAAAGCACTTTGCTTTGCTACAGACAAATGCCGCGGTGTGGCCAGACAGAACCTGCGCTTCCCAACACTGAACCAAGATCACAATGCCCGATTTCCCCCTTCAGCCGATGCTGCCAGTCGCATGGAGCGCTGCGACGCTGCGCCTGGGGCAGATATGCGAGGATTTACTTTAACTGTGGATGCTTATGGTCCTGCGGTGAACCGCAAAGAGATCGCAGAACAGACCTTCTGCAACGCAACGCTCCTCCGTGATGAAGTTGCAATTTATAGCTATTCTGGGAACATACAGAGGAGGATTGTCACATCGAGCGGATGAGAGACTTCTACACATATTTATATTCAGGCCCGACACAGAACCCACGCATAAAGGAACTCCGTACTTCAACGACAGGGATGAGGGCTTGCTATATTAAAAGCCCCGATAAAGATATGCTGACCTACTTGTATTGACCGAAACTGTAATAATATTATTCTTCATACCATGTCCATACGTATGTGAGTCTGCCGTATTTTTTTAGATTTCCATCATACCCGCAGAAGGAATACAGCCATGACGCGACCTACACTCTGGAACCGAAGAACATTTCTGCAACGACTGGGATATCTCTCTGGCCTCGCTGTCTTTCGCCCCCATTCAACTTGGAGTTTGCTGGGTAAGTCGCATCGGGTACTAGGTTCGCGTACGGCTGAAAACACACCAGGGCGTTTATTCGCCTATGTCGGCAGCCAGGGACATGGGATTCAAGTGTTTGCTGTAGAAAACAATGGCTGGATGTTGGCGCAAACCATCGCCAGCGACAAACCTTCCTGCCTGGCCTTGCATCCGAGCCGGAATTTTATTTATGCAGTCAATGAGATTGATCAATATCAAGGCTTACCCGCAGGTACGGTCGAAGCTTACAGCATC
Organism: Acidobacteriota bacterium; assembly: GCA_021805955.1. The sequence continues at coordinate 1,007 of JAJZDO010000550.1, read as the reverse complement.
AATGCTCGGGATGGCCGATTAACCCTTCTGAACCGTCAGCCGTTGTCGCTATCGGCGACTGCTCCAAGATATCTGGCTATTTCTCCTGATGGTTCGAAGTTGATCGTTGCCGTACATGGCGGCGGTTCGTATAACCTACTCCCGATACGCCCCGACGGATGGCTGGAGCGGGTTTCTGCAATTCTTAAAGAGGTAGGTTCCGGGCCCGACCAAGAGCGCCAGAATGCTGCCCATCCGCAAATGGTGCTCTTTGACACCACCCAAGATCGTCTTCTCAGCGCCGATCTTGGCAGTGACAGACTGAACGTCTTTACACTGGCCGAGGATCGGTTGATTGTGACTCATCGATATTCAACCGAACCGGGCAGTGGTCCGCGCTTGCTGGCGCTGCATCCCTCAGGCCGCGTGCTGTACGTGATGAATGAACTGAATGCGTCCATCTCATGTTTCGGCTATGACGCGGCAAGCGGCCGAATTCTGGATCGATTACACCATGAACCTCTCCACCACGCGCTCCCTGTCAAAGATGCGGCCACGGCTGCGATGACCATGCATCCGTCCGGTAACTTCCTGTACACATCTCGTTCCTGCTCCATCGAAAGTAGCTCCCAAGGTAGCAGAATTGCTGCCTGGCGTATTGATCCAGCTACCGGAAAACTCGATCTTATCCGGGAGTCGGACAGGTGGATAAAACCTTCCTGCGTTGGAAGCATGGTCCCCGCACACAATGCCTTATTCGTGCTCAGTCAAACAGAAGGTATCTCCCGCTTGGACTTTGATCCTGCTAGCGGCTCATTGGACCATGCTGTTCAAGTCGCCGAAGTATCAGCGCCTAAAAGTATGGTTCTACAATATTTGTAGATATTTCTATAAAATACTGCTTCCCTTCGGCATCATTGGAGAAATAGAGACCATATGTTGGCGTGGCAACTTCTCCTGCCTGCTGATAAAACCCACGAATTTATGATTCTCACGAGTTCATCCTTTTACATCGCCGAGAGTTAAAT
>JAJZDO010001054.1 GCA_021805955.1 Acidobacteriota bacterium | reverse complement strand
CCTGTCCCCTCCGAGGTCCCAAGCGGACGTAGTCCTATTCGAATGCGAATCGAGGAATGTTGATTGATGCGAAGATTTCTGGATTGGTCACTCACACTGTGTTTGGTCGCAGCATGTCTGGGGACTGCGATGGCGCGAGTTCAAGCACGCGGACACTGGCATGTAGCAGACGGCGATGCCGCGCATAACAGCTGGCAAAAAACGGAATCGAAGATTTCGGCCGAGACCGTAGCCAGCTCGTTCAAGTTGCTGTGGAAGCTCAAGCTCGGAAGCGAGGCCCAGCAGACAGGGGGGTTCAGCGAACCTCTTGTCACTCCCAGCATCATTAGTAGCCGTGGATTCAAAGATATAGCGCTGTGGGGCGACTCAAATTCCCTCTATGCAGTGGACTATGCCCTGGGCACGCTTCTTTGGCAAAAGGACTTTCAAGTCGAGTCTTCGGGTTCCACTGGAACATGCAGTGGCTCGAATATCCAGATTCTTATGGAGCCGCCGCTTGTCATTCACTTTGGCGCCAGACGCTCCCATGCCAGTTCGAGGTCAGCGTCGGCTCCGACTACTGCGGATCGCTGGATCGGCGCTCCGGCGGCAGGTGGCGGATTTTCCCTGAAGGGAGTCTACGTACTGACCCGTGACGGATACCTTCATGAGCAAATCCTTGCTACAGGCCTGGATTATGCGCCAGCAGTGAAGTTTCTTCCTGCGTCGGCTGGAGATTCGTCCGGCCTGAACATGAACGACAGGTTCGTGTACACAGAATCGACTCGAGACTGCGGCAATGCTCCCAATGCGGTCTGGTCCATCGACCTCAACACGCCGGAGCATCCCATCGCCAGTTATCAATCTCAGAAAGTCCGCCCGGCGGACTTGACGGGACCGGCGATCGGAGCAGACGGCACCGTGTATATCTCCACCGGTGCGGGCACGTCCGATCCATCTACCGGGGTGCATGCCAATAGCGTTGTGGCACTGACTGCCAAGGACCTGAAGGTGAAGGATTGGTACACAGCTTCGGATAGCGCGAAAGTTCGAATGCTGAATGTCAGCCCGGTAGTCCTGAGTTATAAGGACAAGGATTTGGTGACAGCACCGGGTAAGGACGGTAGCATTGTTTTATTGGACAGCGAATCGCTCGGAGGAAAGGACCACCACACTCCGCTGGCTGAGACGGGTCGAATTTCCAAGACCCCGAAAAAGGGTGCGTGGGAGAGCCTGGCGAGTTGGCAGGACAACAACGGCGCGCTCTGGGTCTTGGCATCGATCTCGGGGCCTGTACAGCGGGATGTCAAGTTTGCCAGCGCCAATGGCGCTGCACCGCACGGCAGCATCATTGCCTTTAAAGTGGAGGACAAGGACGGTCGCCCGGTTCTCACGCCAGCTTGGATCTCACGCGACTTGAGGAATCCGGCGCCTCCTGCGATCGTTAATGGAGTCGTATTTGCTCTCGCCGGTGGTGACGCTTCCGATCACGCGATCCTTTATGCATTGGACGCCGCAACGGGTAAGGAACTGTACTCCAGCGGAGGCGCAATCGATACCTACACCCATCTCTCCGGCGTGTCAGTAGGCGATGGTCATGTCTTCTTTACAACCCACGACCATACTCTCTACTCATTCGGAATTCCGATGGAGCACTAGAGCAAAAGGAAGAGTCAATCATGCGAAACCGATCTCAGATACAAGAAGCGCTCGACGAAGGCGCGGGAATTTTGCGGTTGGAACCGTGTTGGGTGCCACGCTCCTTCATGATTCCCGGAAAAAGGTTGAAGCTGCACCCGGATGATCTCTATGCGTTCGGAGGTCATCGGGGAGGGATTAACGAACGCTGGTTTTCATCGACGACGAAGGCTTCGAACGGGCTGGAGACTCTGCCGGATGAGGGGCTCAGTTACGTTCGAGTCAAGAGCGGCAAAAAATTTCTGCTGAAAGAAGCGGTCGAAACTGCCGGAGACTTGTTGCTTGGCGAAGAGGTGATGCAGCGGGAGGGGGGATGGAACCTGCTCTGCAAGTTTTTTGACAATATGGGCCCCATCCCGCACCACATGCACCAGAGCGACGCGTTCGCGAAGCTGGTGGGACAGAAGGGAAAACCGGAAGCCTACTACTTCCCGCCGCAATACAACCTGACGCAAAACAACTTTCCCCACACTTATATGGGACTTGAGCCGGGAACGACGAAAGAAGACATCCGACGATGCCTGGAGAAGTGGAATCGGGGGGACAACGGCATTCTTCTTCATTCACGCGCCTATCGCCTGGAGCCAGGCACCGGATGGCAGGTCAACCCGGGAATCCTGCACGCACCCGGTTCGCTGGTGACATATGAGCCGCAGGTCAACAGCGATGTGTTTGCGATGTTTCAGTCCGAGGTCGAGGGGCGGATTGTGGATTGGAGTCTGATGACCAAGGACGTCAAGACTGAATTCCATCACGATCTTGACTACCTGGTCAGCATGCTCGACTGGGATGCCAACGTGAACCCCGAGTTTGCGAAGACGAATAAAACCTTTCCGCGCCCGGTGAAACCGATTGCGGAAATGGAGTCCGACGGCTATCGCGAACTTTGGATTACGTATGGCACGCCCTATTACTCCGCGAAGGAGCTGACGGTGCTGCCGAAGCGGACTGTGACCATCCGGGATAGCGCGGCGTATGGCGTGATCCTGACCCAGGGCTATGGAGCGATTGGCGGTCAGTCTGTGGCAACACCCTCCATGATTCGGTTCGGCGACATGACCGAGGATGAGGTATTCGTCACGGCGGAAGTTGCCAGGCAAGGCGTTCGAATCGAAAATCCAAGTGCATCCGACCCGCTCGTCTTCCTGAAGCATTTCGGGCCCGGCAATCCGGATGCAAAACCGATGTGTCATAAGTGAGCTGAGGGGATCGTGAGCGCAGTCAATCTACACAAGAGCCCTGCCATCCACAACGCGATGTGGCCCGGCATCGTAGGAAAGGGAGCGGACTCCGAGCCACCTATCGATTTGGAGACCATGCTGAACCTGACGGCGGAGGCCGAGGTGGATGGCATCCGTTTCGATGGAGTCGATCTGTTCCTGTCCTCGCCACATACCGACATCGACTCCACCGACTCTGATATAAAGCGCGTTGCCGATAGCATTGCCCAGCGCCAACTCGTGGTCGGCTCGCTGGTTGCCCCGGTCTGGCCCCCTGCGGGCGGCGGTTCAGCGATGGGTTCTCAGGATGAAGTTAAGAAGTTTCTGACGCAGGTCCGAAAAGCTTGCGCTATCGGCAAAATGTTGCGTGACATTGGGATCCGCAGGTATGGAATCGTACGGATCGATTCCGCATCGGGGGTCGCAGACTGGGCGAACGATCCTGTTGGCAATACAAAGCGAATCGCGGAAACGTTTCGGGAGGCCTGCGTCATCGCCGAAGACTATGGAGAGCGGCTCGCGGCAGAAGGCGAGATCTGCTGGGGAGGCATGCATAGTTGGAAGCGGATGGTCGAACTGCTGGAAATGGTGAACCGTCCCCAGACGCTTGGGTTCCAGGCAGATATGGCCCACTCTCTGCTGTACACCCTGGGATATAACGCTCCGGAAGATCGATTGCTGCCGGAGAATTTCGATTGGTCGCAGCAGAATGTCTTGATGGAATCTCTGCAAACAGTGACGAACGCGCTGCGTCCATGGACCATCGACTTTCATGTGGCCCAGAACGATGGCACCGTCAGGGGCTCCGGCTCACATGACAAGACTGGACGCCACTGTCAGGCGAACGACCCCAACGGCAGAATGGACATCGTTGCCGTTGCGGGCTTGTGGATGCGTGATGAAAGCGGAGTTCCCACTCGCGCGTATGAGCATATCTGCTGGGACGGCTGCATGTTTCCCAACGCAACCATGCTGATGCCGGATACGTGGAACAATGTGCTCAGGACAATGATCGCAGTGCGCAATGCCCACGGATGGGATTGAGTTAGGAGAATCGCACATCGTTATGGCGAGGAAAAATCTGAATATCGGCCTGGTCGGGTATGGTTTTATGGCGCGCACTCATTCCAATGCGTACCTTCAGGCGCCGCGATTTTTCGATGTACCGTACCAGCCGATACTCAAGGCCGTCTGCGGGCGCAATGCTGACCGAGCGAAAGGGTTTGCAGAAACCTGGGGCTATCAATCCGTGGAAACGGATTGGCGGACTCTTGTGCAGCGGCGGGATATCGACCTGATCGATATTGCCAGTCCGAACGATACGCACGCGGAGATTGCGATTGCCGCCGCCAAGGCGGGGAAAATGGTGCTTTGCGAAAAACCCCTGGGGCGCACCGCGGCAGAAGCCAGTGCGATGACGGATGCGGTAGAGGCAGCCAATGTGCCGAATATGGTTTGGTATAACTATCGCCGCGTGCCGGCCGTCGTTCTGCTGAAGCAACTTCTGGACGAAGGACGTTTCGGCCGCATTTTCCATTACCGGTCAAAGTTTCTGCAGGACTGGACGATTTCGAAAGATCTGCCGCAAGGTGGTGAGGGGCTGTGGCGTCTGGATCTGTCAGTCGCAGGCAGCGGCGTCACCGGCGATTTGCTCGCGCATAACATCGATATGGCATTGTGGCTGAACGGGCCCATCACCGAGGTCACAGCCATGACGGAGACCTTTGTCAAAGAGCGCAAACACACCCTGACCGGCAACGTTGAGCCGGTTGGAATCGATGATGCCAGCGCGTTCTTATGTCGCTTTGCAAATGGATCGCTCGCTACCTTCGAGGCCACGCGCTATGCGCGCGGTCACAAGGCGCTCTTTACGCTGGAGGTCAATGGGGAACACGCTTCCGCGGGGTGGGACCTTCACGATCTTCACCGTCTGCAGTACTTCGATCACCGCGATGAATCGCGATTGCGCGGATGGAAGAGCGTTCATATTACGGACAGCGATCATCCCTATATGAAGCATTGGTGGGTACCGGGGCTGCAAATAGGTTATGAGCACACATTCATTCATCAGATCGCCGATTTTCTTCAGGCAATTGGGAAGAATGAAAAAATATCGCCATCCTTTGCGGATGGGCTGGCCACGGAGTCTGTGACCGATGCGGTCCTGAAGTCGGCTAAGACCAAGCAGTGGGAAAAAGTCCTCGCATAATCGATCCGTATTCGCGAGCAGTTTGAGGAGGAAGAGCGTTGACCAAATATCTAAGGGCGCACCACGTTATTATTGGAAGCTGTTTACTATCGGCTGCCTTCCTCATCGTTTCGATCCATCCGTTCGCAGGATCGCGACTCGCTGCTCAACAGGTTTCTGCCAGTGCTGGGCGTCATGCAGGCCCAGCTCACCATAGCGGGGGCTTCACCCAACCTGAACCCATCGACTTTAACGATCACAATGGATGGGTTCAGATCTTCGACGGCAAAACGCTCCACGGCTGGGACGGATCTCCCGATGTATGGCACGTGGAAGATGGGGCCATCGTCGGCGAATCGAGTCCGGAACATCCTTCCGGTACGACCAATATCATCTGGCGTGGCGGCGAGCCGGCGAACTTCGAGTTGAAGGCGGAAATGAAACTTGAAGGCTCCGGCGCAAATGGAGGGATTCAATACCGAAGCATCAACATCTCTCCCGCAACAGAGAAGGCGCGCAGTCGGAAATATGCCAAGTGGGACATGCGAGGGTATCAGGCGGATTTCGATTACGGCAACAAGTATACGGGCCAACTGTACGAGCAAGGTACTGGGCGCGGAATTATTGCGTGGCGAGGCCAGATGGTCGAAACGGATCAAGGAAAAGCTCCCCGGCTGCTGGCGACATTAGGCACGTCCGACGAACTCAAGGCCTTCATCAAACCGGGCGAATGGAATCAGTATGAAGTGATCGCCGATGGAAACACACTGATTCACATCATCAACGGACACGTGATGGCTATCCTGGTCGACAACGATCCAACATTCAGCCAATCGAAGGGGCTGATCGGCTTCGAGATCGAAGGCGGGGGTGTTGTGAAAATTTCGCAACGCAACGTGTGGCTGAAGCAATTGCCTTAAAAAGCCAGGCGAGCTTTTTCCGCTTCGAGCTTCTTCGTATCCAAACCTGGGACCTTCTTTAAATCATCGAGAGACTTGAAATTGCCGTTCACCTGGCGATAGTGAAGGATCGTCTTCGCGTCTTGCAGAGAGAGCGACAATCCTGTGGCCAGTTCCTGTGCCGTCGCCTTGTTCACGTTAATTTTTCCCGCGGTCGGCGGAGGAAAATTCTTGACCAGATAATCCAAAATGTCATTGAAATCGTCGTCGCTGCCTGCTGCGCCGAATGTCGCCATTTTTGTGATTGTGTTTTCCCAGCCCTCGCGGGTTTGTCCATTGGCTATCACGTTGTCTGGAGAATGACATTTGCTGCAAACGCGAATCAGTGTGTCTTTCCCAGGACCTGCCGGTAGTTCTGGATACGGTGGAGGATGCGTCTGCTGCTGGGTAAGCTGCTGCGATTGCTCCTGCGCATACGTTGGCAAGCAAGAAAGCGCATACATGACACCCAAGGCTACCGCCAAGAATGCAAAGCTCTTCAGGCGATGCCAATCGCCGCGAAGAGCCGTGTTTGGATTCCGGTGCACCGAATACTCCTCACAGAAAAGGATAGTAGATTGCGTCAGCTCCTATTCAGTATATATTCAGTATATTCAGTTCTCTTCACGGGCGGCACACGGGCCAATCTGATGCGGGCAGCCTTGCATGGCTTTATCGCAGCACCTTTCGCCCGCTCCCGGCTCTCATCGGCGTCGATGAGTCTCCAGCCGGTTATTCCTCGACGGGTTGCTCTCCGGCAGGGCCCGTCTCCGCTTCACCGACCAGCATCGGAATGCGCTACAGTGATCTTGTCGGTCGAGCAATCTACAGCGAACGGCGAACATAGATTCTTCAATCTTCATTCGTAGACAAAAATACTTTAACAAACATGCAGGAACATCAGGCGGCTTGTAACAGGTCCACGATGTTCTCAATGGCCTTGTCGGCCTTGTGGTAGGCGGCTTCCAGTTGGCTGTTCGGTCTGCTCGCCGGGTCGGGTTTGTGGTGGAAGCGGCTGTTGGCCAGCGGGCCGCAGAGTCGCTTGTGAAAGAACAGAAACAGCAGCGCGACCTGCACACCCTTGGCGGTGAGACGGTAAGCGTAGCGGCGGCCATCGCGTTCCAGCAGGCCGTGGCCTTTGAGCTTGCGCAGGTCGTAGCGGAGCTGGTTCAGCCCGTATTGTTTGGGTGAGAGTTGGAACGTAGCGAGGACGGCTTCATGGATTTGTTTGGCCGTCGAGCCGCCGACGGTGTTGCCGCCATGCAGCAGGACTTCCAGCAGGCGAATGGTCCGGGTGTCATGGATTTTGATTCCTGGAACGCGGACTGTACCGATGGTAACGGGCAATGCCAGCCTCTGTAGCAGCGGAAAATCCACATGGACGTTCAGAGACTGGGTTTGGAAACCGGCGAAGCGGTCGGTGACGATCTGGAACTTTTTGCGCGCGGCGTCGAGATGGTCGAGCCCCTTCTTCAGACCGAAGTCGTGCAGATTGTTGGAGACCAGTTCGTTGCGAAGATAGCGGGAGAATTTCTCGTACTGCTTGAGGAATGCGTGTTTCCAGTAGGCGCGAAAGACGTGATGGCCGTGCTCGATCTGGTCGATCACGGTGGCCAGCTTGCCGCGCAGCCGCTTGTTGAGCCGCACGCCGAAGAGCTCGCCGATGCGGTTGGCGGCCAGGCGCCACAGTCCGATTTCGCAACTGCGCTCGAAGATCTTGTGGATGGGAAAGTTGCGTTTGAAGATGAAATTCCGGCAGTACTCGATTTGACTGATGGCGTAGAAGCGCGACAGATTCATCCGGCTGCGCTCTTTCTTGGAGAACTTCGGCCCCAGCAGGAATGTCCAGTAGTCGAGCTGCTTGCGGATGATCTCGGGACTAAGCCGGTCGGCGGCGGCTTGTAACTGGGCGACATCGTCCACCGCAAGGAAAGCATTGT
>JAJZDO010000752.1 GCA_021805955.1 Acidobacteriota bacterium | reverse complement strand
AGCATGACTTCCCCTCAACACCAAACCGCAGTGTTCGGCGTCAGCGGCTATGCCGGCGCAGAGCTGGCACACCTGCTGCTGCATCATCCGCGGCTGCGCGGACGCGCACCTCTGTTCTTCGGTCGGACTGAAGAAGAGAAAGGCACACGTGTCGCGCTGACAGATCTTCATCCTCAGCTTGCGGACAACAACGGCGCGTCAAATGCGACCGTGGAACCATTTCACTGGGATGCACTGGGCAAGCAAAAAGTCGACGTGGTGTTTCTGGCCACGCCGCATGAGCAGTCGCGCGCATGGGTGCCGAAACTATTGGAGCATGGAGTGCGCGTCATCGACTTGAGCGGCGCATGGCGGCTGGATGAGGAAGCCAATCGCGCAATTTACAAGCTGGAAGATCACGATCCCGCTGCAGCACAGTCTATCCAGCAAGGGGCGGTGTACGGATTGCCGGAATTGCATCGAGACGAGATTGCAAAGGCGAAGCTGGTTGCCAATCCGGGCTGCTACGCAACTTCAGTCATTCTGGCGCTGGCCCCCTTGATTCGCGAAAAGAAAATCGATCTGGAACGCGGAATTGTGTGCGATTCAAAATCGGGGGTTTCCGGAGCGGGGAAAACGCCAACCGCAAAAACGCATTTTATGCACGCGGCCGACAATCTCTCCGCGTACTCCGTATTCAACCACCGGCATACAGGCGAATTATTGGAGCAACTCGGATTGAAAGCGCAGGACATTATTTTTACGCCGCATCTATTGCCAATTCCTCGCGGGATCTTTTCGACCGTCTATGTAAATCTGGCGCAACGAACAGCGCCAGAAGAGATCGATGCGTGTTTTCGCGGCTTCTATGCGAATTCTCCGATGGTCCGGTGGTATGGGACGCGGTTGCCGGAAATTCAATATTGCGTTCGGACCAGCTATTGCGATCTCGGATTTGCACTGGCGAACGACGGGCAGAGACTGATCGTTGTCGCATGTTTGGACAATTTGCTGAAAGGCGCCGCCAGCCAGGCAGTGCAGAACATGAATCTGCTGTTCGGCTGGCCGGAGCAGGAGGGTCTCGCGTGAAATTTGTCATCAAACTCGGCGGAGCCTCGCTGGAAAACCCAGTCACGCTGCGCGGCAGCACCCAGGCGATTGTCGACCTGGTGCGCAACGGTCATCAGGTCGCAGTGGTCCACGGCGGCGGAGCGGCTCTGACGCGGACGCTGGCGCAACTTGGCAAGCAGAGCGAGTTTATAGCGGGCCTGCGAATCACCGACGCGGAAACGCGCGATGCGGCTTTGATGGTGCTCGCCGGTCGCGTCAATAAGCAATTGGTGGCAGCTATTGGCAAACATGGCCAGGCAGCCGTCGGGCTTTCTGGCGGCGACGGTTTGGTTTTTCGCGCCCGCAAGAAGCGCACCGCGCCCGACCTTGGGTTCGTAGGAGAGATCGCATCCTCCGATCCGCGTTGGCTGCTGGCGATCTGGCAGATGGGCGCGATCCCCGTCCTTTCCAGCGTTGCGCTGGGGTTCGACGGCGAATACTACAACGTCAACGCCGACGAGATGGCAGCGGCCTGCGCGATGACCTGCCATGCCGACGTGCTGGTGTTTTTGACGGATGTACCCGGAGTGCGCGGGGCGGATGGCGAAGTGATGCGCTGGCTCACGCTGAAACAAATTCCAGAACTGACGCGCACGGCCGTCGTCAGCGGTGGCATGCTGCCGAAATTGGGAGCGTGCCGCGAAGCATTGCTGGGCGGCGTGCAGCGGGTTCGGATTTTCCCCGCCGACTCCGCGGCGCTATTGCCTGATATTTGCTCAGCACGAACCCCACAAGGCACGGAGGTGATGGTGGCATGAGGCTGAACGACATTCGCACGGCGGAAGCGAAATTGCTGGTCAAGACGTATGACCGCACGCCAATCAGTTTTGTCAGCGGTGAAGGAGTCCATCTCCTGGACGAAAACGGGGTTGCATATCTTGACCTATTGAGCGGGATCGGCGTGAGCGCGCTGGGCTACGGTCATCCGGCGATTCAGGCTGCGATCGACGAGCAGAGCCGAAAACTGATGCACACCTCCAACCTCTTTTATCACCCGGGCCAGGCCGAGCTTGCCTTGCGCCTGACCGAGATGACGGGGTTGGATCGCGTATTTTTCTGCAACAGCGGCACCGAGGCATGGGAAGCTGCGTTGAAACTGGCGCGTGCTTACGCCACATTGCGCCGCGAGGAAGGTCATCGTCTGGGCACGAAAATTCTGGCGCTGGAACACAGCTTTCATGGCCGCACCATGGGCTCGGTGTCGACAACGCACAAGCTGGCCTATCGCGGGCCTTTTGAACCGTTGTTAGCGGGCATCGAGTTCGTGCGGTTCGACGACATCGCCGATCTGGAAGCGAAATTCTCGAATGAAGTTTGCGCCGTTTGTTTGGAGCCGGTACAGGGAGAAGGCGGCATCCGTCCCGTATCAAAAGAATTTTTTGCGGCGGCGCGACGCCTGACCCAACAGACCGGCGCGCTGCTGTTGGCCGATGAAATTCAAAGCGGACTTGGGCGGACTGGCGAGTGGTGTGCGTATCAGCACTATGGAATCCTACCGGATGTGACCACGTTGGCGAAGCCGCTTGGCGGCGGAATCCCGATTGGAGCCATGCTCTGCACGGAAGAAGCTGCGCGCGCGCTTTCCCCGGGCATGCATGGCACCACATTTGGCGGAGGCCCACTAGCCTGCGCGGTGGCAATCGCTGTTATCGATACGATGCGCCGCGACAACCTTCTGGATCATATCCGCAAGACAGGAAAATACTTTCTGGAACAATTGCAATCGCTGGCCGCGCATCACTCCGCCATTGTGGAAGTACGCGGCAAAGGATTGATGCTGGGGATGGAATTGTCTGACGCCGCATTAGCCAAGCATGTGGTCGCGCAAATGATGGAGCGCCACATGATCATCAATCGGACGAGCGAGACGGTGTTGCGCTTTTTGCCGCCCTTCATCATCGAGCACCAACATGTTGACCAGGCAGTACATGCACTGGATGAGATTTTGTCCAGCGCAGCAGCTGCGAATCTTTCAGCAGCAGTGCAAGGAGCCCAAGCATGACAACAAAATCTTACGCAATGAAATCAACCGCAATCGCGCAGGATACCCCCATTTCCATCCCGGCCTCAAAATTACCGAATACGCTGGCGGGACGCGACCTCTGCTCAATCCGGGATTTGAGTGCGGCGGATGTGCGACTGATTCTGGACACTGCCCACGCCGTGAAAGCGCGGCCGGAACTCTACCGCCAGGCGCTCGCAGCCAAGCAGCTGGTGATGTTTTTTGAGAAGGATTCGCTACGCACCCGGATGACGTTTGAAGCGGGCATCAACACGCTTGGCGGCTCTGCAATTTTCATCGACCAGAAAGGTTCGCGGCTGGGAGAGCGGGAAACCCTGGCCGACGTTGCCCATAATCTGGAGCGCTGGATTGACGTGATTGTGTTGCGCACCTACAGCCACGAAACCATCACGGAGATGGCGCGGTATGCAAGGGTTCCGGTGGTGAATGCGCTCAGCGATATTGAACATCCATGTCAGGCTCTGGCAGACATTTTTACGCTGGAGGAGCGTTTCGGCAATCTGCGCGGCTTGCGGCTGGCCTATGTCGGCGACGGCAACAACGTTGCCCACTCGCTGCTGCTGACAGCGGTATTGACGGGTGCCAACATCACGTTGGCCTCTCCGAAGGGTTATGAGCCGAAGGCGGAGTTCCTCGCTGCGGCGAGAGTATTAGCCGCCAGCGCTGAAAACATTCCGGCCGGTACCGTAGCCTGCGTCAATGATGCTAGCGAAGCTGTTTCTGGCGCGGACGCCATCTATACCGATCAGTGGACCAGCATGGGCCAGGAAAACGAAGCCGACCTGCGGCAGCAAATCTTTGCCTCCTACCAAGTGAACAACAAGATGATGTCGCTGGCGGCGCAGCATGCTGTATTTATGCACTGCCTGCCCGCGCGACGCGGCAACGAAGTCACGGATGAAGTGATGGACAGTACGCAGTCTGTTGTCTTCGATCAGGCGGAAAATCGGATGCATGTGCAGAAGGCAATTCTTCTTCTGCTGTTGGATGCCGCCGACGATGCCACACCGCTGACAGACCTGGCTGGCTCGCGACTCGAAGGCGTGCGACCTTTTACTCGCAAAACACATAAGCGCTCCACACAATCGTCCTTCTAACAAGATCTGAAAAGGAGTTTTACATGGCAAAGAAAGTTGTGTTGGCATATTCCGGCGGCCTGGACACTTCCATCATCATTCCCTGGCTGAATGAAAATTACGGCATGGATGTGATCGCGATGATCGCCGACGTTGGTCAGGGAGAAGATCTCGACGCCGTGAAGGCCAAGGCGTACGCTACGGGCGCGAAAAAAGCCGTCGTGCTCGATTTGCGTGAAGAGTTCTTGACGGATTATGTCTTCCCTACCGTCCGCGCGGGCGCCGTATATGAGGACAAATATCTGCTCGGTACATCGATGGCGCGACCTGTAATCGCCAAGCACCAGGTGGAGGTGGCATTGGCAGAAGGCGCCGAAGCCCTTTCCCACGGATCGACCGGAAAAGGCAACGATCAAGTGCGGTTTGAGCACGCGTACCAGGCACTCGCACCGGAGTTGACCATCATTGCGCCCTGGCGTGAGTGGGACTTGAAGTCGCGTGAAGATTGCCTGGACTACGCCGAAGCGCACGGCATCCAGGTTGCCCAGAGCCGCGAAAAAATTCATTCGCGCGATCGCAACCTGTGGCACATCAGCCATGAAGGCGGTGAGTTGGAAGATGCCGGCAATGCTCCGCTGGAGAGCACTTGGGTGTGGACGCGCTCGCCGCAAGATGCGCCCGATCGCACGGAGATAGTCGAGATTGGATTTGAGCAGGGGACTCCAGTCTCTGTAAACGGCATGCGACTCGACCCAGTGCAACTACTAGAGCTACTGAATGAAATTGCAGCGCGCAATGCTGTGGGACGCATTGACCTGGTCGAAAACCGCTTTGTCGGCATCAAGAGTCGCGGCATTTATGAAACGCCTGGCGGCACGTTGATTATGGCTGCGCATCGCGAGCTGGAGGCGATGACGCTGGAGCGCGAAGTGAAGCACTACAAACAGCAGATCGCGTTGAAATATGCCGAACTGGTCTATTTCGGACTGTGGTTTACACCGCTGCGCGAGGCCCTGGACGGTTTCGTTGCCACCACGCAGAAAAGCGTGACCGGCACGGTGAAGCTGGCACTCTATAAAGGCAACGTCAGCATTGCAGGACGCGCCAGCGAGTTCGCCCTCTATTCGCCGGAACTGTCGTCGTTCACGATGGGCGCAAGCTATGACCAGAAAGATGCTGCCGGATTTATTCGCATTCTTGGCTTGCCGGCGCGCACCCTGACCCACTTGAAGAAGCACCTGGAGACAGTGCGGTGAAAATGTGGTCGGGCAGATTTCGTGAGCCACTCGATGCTACCTTCGATGGCTGGCAACGCTCGTTTCGTTTTGACTGGCGGCTAATTCCCTACGAAGTGGTTGCCAGCAAGGCGCACGCAGGTGCGTTGGCGGAACTGCACGTGTTGACGGAAGATGAATTGCACTCGATTTGCGCGGGCCTGGACGGCATCCTGGCAGACTTTGAATCTGGAGGACCTGCCAGGGAAAAACATCCCGATGCGGAGGATGTTCACCATTTTGTCGAGTTGGAATTGAAGTCGCGTATTGGCACAACAGCGCTGAAACTGCACACTGGCCGCAGCCGGAATGAACAGATCGCCACCGATCTGCGGCTGTACGTGCGCGACTCGATCGCGACGCTACAGACCGATCTCCTTCTGTGGATGCAAGCATTCCTGGTGCAGGCGAAGGCAGCGGACGAAGCAGCGATGCCTGCCTATACCCATATGCAGCGGGCCGAACCCGTACTGATTGCACACTGGTTGCTGGCCTATGTTTCCATGCTGCAGCGAGACACCACACGACTGGCAGATTGCGCAAAACGCTTGAATGTTTGCCCGCTCGGATCAGGCGCCGTCGCAGGAGCGACGTTGCCGCTGAATCGAGCGACGATCGCGCACCAACTGGGGTTCGATGAGCCGACGGCAAACAGCTTGGATGCCACCAGCGATCGCGACTTTGCGCTGGAGTATTTGCAGACGTTGGCGCAGATGGCATTACACATCAGCCGCTTCGCCGAGGAAATCACACTCTACGCGACAGCCGAGTTCGGCTTTGTCGATTTGCCGGAAGCCTTTTCGACCGGTTCGAGCGCCATGCCTCAAAAGAAAAATCCAGATCTCTCAGAACTTGCACGGGCCAAGTCAGGCCGCATCATTGCGGCTTCGCATACAGTGGAACTGCAATTGAAGGGACTGCCCCTGGCCTACAACAAGGACATGCAGGAAACGCAGGAAGCGATCTTTGCAGCGACGGAAGAGATGCATGCATTGCTCTCGCTGCTCGGCCGATTCACGCACGCGCTTCATTTTCGGACAGACAAAATGCTGGCAGCATGTACATCTGGCTTTCTGAACGCGATGGCGGCGGCCACGTATCTAGTCCACAAGGGCGTGGCCTTTCGCACCGCTCACGAAATTATCGGCAACGCGGTGCGCGATTGCCTGGGCAAAGGATGCGAATTGAACGGACTGACGCTCGAGGAACTGCGCAAGTTCAGCCCGGCGTTTGAGCAGGACTTTTTTGCGGCCATCACTTTGGAAGCGACGCTGGATTGTCATGACGTGATTGGCGGAACTGCGCGGTCTCGCGTGCGCAAGGATTTGGCGATGGCAGAACTGCGCGCATCGCAGTGGATGGAATCAGAAGCGTCTCGTCGTGCGTCCAATCCTCATGCAGAGAGTTACCGCAACGAAGCGGCAATCGCGTCACGGGGAGGAAAACATGCGGGCCCGTAAAGCGCGTTTACCGGATGCGAACGCGATTCACGGCCTGATTCGAAGCTTATCCTACGATGGCACCTTGCTGCCGCGGAGCTTTGCGGAGATCTACGAGAATATTCGCGACTTTACGGTGGCGGAGACCGACGAAGGGGAGTTCCTCGGTTGCGGTGCGCTGCACCTGTATGGCCCGCATCTCGCGGAGATTCGCTCAATCGCGGTCAGCGAAAAATCTAAAAAGCAGGGCGCAGGCGGCTGCCTGGTGGAAGCCCTTCTTGAGGAAGCGGAGAGCCACTGCGTTCCATGCGTTTGCTTGTTTACCCGAATTCCTGGATTTTTCCAGCGCTTCGGATTTGTGCAAGTCGACCGGACTGCGTTGCCGGACAAAATCTACAAGGATTGCGCGAACTGTCCGCGTCTAAACGCGTGCGATGAGTTCGCCATGGCCCGCGGCACGCTGCCGGATACAGCAGTGTTAGGTCCGGTACGGGTAGAGGAACACCTGGTCCCATTACAAATTTAGAGTGGGTTTCCGAGGCAAGTCACCACGCATGATAAAAACCATTTCGCTCGGCAAGTTCCACCTCAACTCCAAACATCTGCCGCAAGCGGTCTGCGGTCAGCATCTCAGCCTTCGATCCATCGCCGACAATGCGCCCCTGTCGCATCATTACCACGCGCTCAATTTCCGGCAGGATATCGGAAAGGTGATGGGTGATCAGCAGAATTCCAGTTCCCTGCTGCGCCAACCGACGCATCGTGTGCCGCAGTTCCCATTGCGCGGCCAGATCGAGTCCGTTGCTGGGCTCGTCGAGCAGCAATATTTTTGGGCGATGCACGATCGCTCGCCCAATCAAGATGCGCTTCGCTTCCCCTGCCGACATTTGCCCCACCGGCTTGTTGCGAAGGTGTTCGACTTCCAACAGTTGGAGAACTTCGTCCGCGCGCTGCCCCATAGACTCGGTCACGTGGAAGTGCGGCCACAAAGTAGAACTCGAAAAAAATCCGGACACCACCGCGTCGTGACCTGTGGTATGCGGCGTGCGCTCTCCCGGCAGTTCCGTAGCAACA
>JAJZDO010000123.1 GCA_021805955.1 Acidobacteriota bacterium | reverse complement strand
GCATTTCGATCAGACGGCTTGCGGCGATGACTTCTCCGACCGAGACTGCATGGACCCAGACGGTGGATCGCTGCCCGACAAATCTACGAAGGCCTTGAGAAATCAGACCTAGCCGCTGACCCAATCCGTGTCGGTAGCGCCCACTCCACGCCATGCGGAGCAGCCAATACGGCGAAGCGAGAACAATGGCGGCCACCAGGGCCAGACTGTAGAGCAGCATCATGGGTAAGTAAATTTTTAAACGCACGACAAAAAACTACGCTGTGCGCTGAATCCCTGACAACGAACCTCTTTACTACCTTACTCTTCGTCATTGCTGCACTGGTTGCGCCGTGCCGTCCGAGCGGTGCGCCCTCCGCTGCCGTTACCATAAGAGGAAGATCGAAGTCCTCTTTTGATGACAAACAACATTCCACGTATTCGCGTACTCGGCGCTGGACTTGCCGGACCGGAGGCAGCGCTGCAGGCGGCCCGCCTCGGTTGCTATGTCGATCTGTACGAGATGCGTCCCGTACGTTCGACAGAAGCTCATCGGACTGCCGATTTCGCCGAGCTGGTCTGCTCCAATTCTCTCAAGTCTGAAAGCGAGCACACGGCTCCCTGGCTGTTGAAGCAGGAAATGCGCCTCGCAGGATCGGTTCTGTTGCAGGCTGCGGATGCCGCCGCCGTGCCCGCCGGCCATGCATTGGCCGTGGACCGCGTGGCATTTTCCCGGCTCGTCGCCGACGCCATCGCAGCGGAGCCGCGCATTGCCGTGCATCGCGAGGAAGTGACGACGCTCGATCCTGCGGATGGATGGACCGTCGTTGCTTCCGGGCCGCTGACTTCTCCGGCGCTGTCTGAGGCGATCTCTCGACTGACCGGCAGCGAACACCTTGCGTTTTACGATTCCATCAGCCCCATCGTAGATGCGGAGTCTATCGACATGGACCGCGTCTACATGGCTGCACGTTGGGACAAGGGCACAGCAGACTATATCAACTGCCCGATGACGGCGGAAGAGTATGACCGTTTCTACGACGCCCTTGTTGCAGCGGAATCCGTGCAAGAAAAAGAATGGGAGAAACTTACTTATTTTGAAGGCTGCCTGCCCATTGAAGAACTTGCTCGGCGTGGCCGCGATACGCCGCGCTTCGGCCCAATGAAGCCGGTAGGCCTGCGCGATCCTAGAACAGGGAAAACGCCGTGGGCGGTGGTGCAGTTACGCTGCGAAAATCTGCGGGCGGATTCCTATAACCTGGTTGGGTTTCAGAATCACTTAAAGTACAGCGAACAAGCGCGGATTTTGCGGCTGATCCCCGGCCTGGAAAACGCGAAATTCCTACGCTATGGCCAAATCCATCGCAACACCTACATCAATGCGCCTCGATTGCTGAGCGAAACGCTGCAACTGCGCGACCATCCGCAAATCCTTTTCGCGGGACAAATCTCCGGCGTCGAGGGCTACACGGAATCGATCGCCACTGGAATGTTAGCTGGCCTTCATGTTGCAGCTCTGGTACGCGGTGAGCAACCGGAGCCAATCCCGAGAGCGACCGGCCTGGGATCGCTGGTGCATTACATCACCCATGCTGATCCCGCACACTTCCAACCCGTCAACATTACGTTCGATTTGCTCGAACCGCTGGAAGAAGAATTGCGACGCAAGATTCGCGACAAACGCGAGCGTCATAAACTGCAATGTGAGCGCTCGCTGGCACAATTCGATGCATGGTGGCAACGCTATTGCAGCCGTAGTCTTGCGGCGTCCCGGTCAGGTCTGCCGTCGGTCTTAGGCATCTTCGTTCTGGCATTCTTTTTG
This sequence comes from Acidobacteriota bacterium, assembly GCA_021805955.1. The sequence continues at coordinate 6,181 of JAJZDO010000123.1, read as the reverse complement.
TGTCTCGCCGCGCCGCATTCTTTCGGCTGGGGACGGGATGGTCACAAAATCATCAATCGAGTGGCGATGGAGACGTTGCCGGCAAACATGCCTGCATTTCTGCGCACGCCGCTGGCGCTGGACGAGATTGAATATCTAGGGCCGGAGCCAGACCGTTGGCGGGTCGCTTCGGAGCCGGAGCTCAGCGCTGCCGATGCTCCTGAGCATTTTCTGAATCTCGAACTGGCGGACATGGCCGCTCCCGGCGGCTTACCCGCGCAACGCTACGGTTTCCTCGACGATTTGAAAGCCGCGGATCGTCTGCATCCGGATCTGGCCGACCGACTCGTTCCGCAAAACGTAGGATTGTTGCCATGGCAGGCCGATGAAGACTTTGAGCGGCTGGTGGTGGACATGCGCGACTATCGGGCATTGCTCGCTGCGCATCGGGACACCTACGGCGCAGAGCAAGCAGTCTTGTACGACATCGGCTGTCTTGGCCACTACGTCGGGGACGGCTCGCAACCCTTGCACACGACAATCAATTTCAACGGATGGGTGGAGTCAAGAAATCCTGAGCGCTTCACCCGCCGGCGCGGCATCCACAGCCGGTTTGAAACAGAATTTGTGCACGACACTCAGCGCGCGCAGGATGTTGCGCCGCTGATTCCACCGGCGCGCGTTCTGGATGCTCCGTTTCAGAATTTTGTGCTGTACTTGTGGACGACGCACGCGCAGGTCGCCCAAGTCTATCGCTTTGACAAGCGAGGAGCGTTCGACGGCCATGGATCTGCGGCATCCCGCAGCTTTACCGCAGAGCGACTGGCCGCGGGCGCTACCATGTTGCGCGACATGATCTGTACAGCATGGCTTGACAGCGCGCGAACGGGGCCGGATTGAGACGTTTCCTTCCGCGCTATTTTCGCTGGGACGCCTGCACATGTTGCCACTGGTCTTCAATGAACTGGTCCGTCATGCCGGCAATGTAGTCGGCAACCACGCGCGGAGCGCCTTCGATGGCAATCTGTGTCTCGTGACTCGCGGGTAGTTCCAGCGGATTGCGCATCCAATATTGAAAGAGTCCCGCGATAATTTCTTCCGCCAGGGCATGATCCCGTTCCAGGTAGGTGGCGTGATAAAGCTCCTGCAGAAGATACTGTTTGGCTTCGTGGCGGCGCCGCTCCATCTCTTCAGAAAACGCGACCAGTCTATGACCCGCGTGGCGGACCGTAGTGAGCGATTGAATTCCACCCTCTGTCACGCGGCGATGTGTAGTCACCACCAGATCGTTAACCAGCGCATTCAACATTCTCTTCAGTGCTTCGTGGAATAGCAGTTTCGGAGCGGCATCCGGACATCGCTGTTCCATCTTCCGATAAAATTCCTCAAACAAAGAAACATTGCGCCGCAGATTTTCCACAGAGAGAATCTCCGCCTCCACGCCATCGTCCATATCCGCGGTCAGATATGCGATCTCATCGGCCAGATCAATTAATTGGGCTTCCAGCGGCGGCAATTCATCCAGCAGGTACGGTTGCAACTCAGGATGCTCGGCCAGTGAATAATCGCGCGAATGCTTGATGATGCCTTCACGTACCGCCAAAGTCAGATTTAGTCCGCGAAATCCCGCATAACGCTGCTCAAAATATTCAACGATGCGCAAGGCATGCAAATTATGGTCGAAGTGCAGGCCGTACGCTTGCAGTTGACGGTCCAGCGCTTGTTCGCCGGCGTGACCGAAGGGAGGATGTCCAATGTCATGGACCAACGCCAGAGTTTCGGCCAGCTCTTCATTCAGATCCAGCGCCGCCGCAATGGTGCGGGCGATCTGCGTAACTTCAATGGTGTGGGTCAGACGGCTTCGGAAGTGATCCGAGTCGCGGTGGGTGAAAACCTGCGTTTTTCCTGCAAGTCTTCGGAACGCTCGCGCGTGGATGACGCGATCGCGGTCGCGTTGAAAGGCGGAGCGATATGCGTGCGGAGTTTCTGTGTGCTCTCTCGCCGTCAGGGGATCGGACGCATCGCCGATCACTGCGCAGTTGCTGAGAGAGGTTGCCTGCATGAGAGGACTGAGAGCTTTAGTGTGTGATCGGAACGGCGTGCGAATCTTCTTTCGCCAGCTTGACCTTGGCTTTATCCAGCCGCTTGCGCACCTTGTTTACGTCCGCCGGTTCAGCGTCCGCTGGAGCGGAGCCGGCATAGTTTGCCAGAGAGCTTTCCCACTGCGCGACCGCCTGCTGTAGATGGCCCGTTGACGCGTATACCTCGCCCAGATGGTCATGGACGGTGGGATCCTTCGGGATCAAGGTGATAGCTTTCTCCAGTGCCTGTTCGGCTAGCTCATACTGGCCAAGCTTATAGTGCACCCAACCCAGTGAATCGAGATAAGCGCCGTTTTGTGGATCCAGCTTGACCGCGTGTTCTACCAGTTGCAGCGCTTCGTTCAATTTTTGATCGTGGTCTGCCAGCATGTACCCCAGGTAATTCAGGGTCAACGCATTGTTCGGATCCAATGCGAGCGACTGTCGAAATTGCTGCTCGGCGGCGTCAATATGCTTTTGTCTTTCCTGCAGCGCTCCACGAAGGAAGTAGATCAGGCTCGTCTCTTGTTTGGTAGTGCTGAGCTTTTGCGCCTGATCGATGGCCGATGAGGCATCTCTCCATTTGTGCAGTCTGGTGAAGATTTGCGCAAGGGCAAGCCACACGACGCGGTCCTGTTTGCTGCCGTTCAACTGAGCTTTAGCTAGCGCGACCCCTTCCTTCGTTTTCCCGGTATCCGCCAGCTGTCCGGCAAGCGTCAGTTTTAGATCGACGTCTTTCGGCAACGCCTGCACAGCCGCCTGCGCAGCCGCAGTCGCTTCCGGCAGCATCTTGGCATCGCGATACGTATCCACTTCGCCCTGATATCCGCGTTCGGCATCGTCGCCGCCCAGGGCAATCATTTCCTTGTAAACGGCAAGAGCCTGCTGCGTTTTGTTCTGGTCGCGATACACGGTTGCCAGGCGATCGAGGAAGATGGCGCGGTTATTTTTTTCGTCCGCCGTATATTTTTCGCTGTCGTGGTGCGTGTTGTCTGCCAATTGCTGCAGCAGTTCCGCCGCCTGGTCAAGATGGCCCTGGGCTTCGGCGATCGAGGCTTCGGTATACCGTACCTCGGGGGAATCCGGATTGAGCGCCATGGCGCGATCCAATGCAGCCGCGGCTTGCTTCAAATGTCCCTGAGTGCGTTGCACTTCCGCAATTCTCAAAAAGGAGTGCGCATCTTCCGGGTCCTGGGCGGCGACACCCTGAAAAATCTTTAGTGCGGCATCGGGTTGGCCGCTCGCCAATAGATCTTCCGCCAGACCGCGTTGCGCATCCAGGTTGCCTGGCTGCAGATTCAGCGCGTCCTGGTAAGCGGCAATGGCAGCTTTTGAATTCGAGGACTGATCGTATGCAGCGGCCAGCGCCAGATTGATCTTGAAAGTGCGGTCATCTCTAGGAACGTTCTGCAGCACGTTGATGGCTTCCGGCAGGTTGTTCTGCTCCCCGTACAGGCGAGCCAGATTCAACACCACGTCTTCTGAATTCGGGTCGATGCGCCGCGCTTCCTCAAACTGCGCTTTTGCGTCCTTGATGTCGTGCTTCAGGGTGAATAGCTGCCCCAGGAGCAGTCGATCTTCCACCTGATTCGGTTCGATCTGAACGATCTTTTGAAATTCTTGAATGGCGAGATCGAGCATCGGGCCCGGTTGCTGGCCATTTTCAGTGTCACCCAGCGATCGCAAGTAGACACGACCCAGCAGCTTGTGGGCCTGCAGATTATCCGGGTGAGTCTTCAGTACTCGTTGCGCGGTTTCAATGGCCTCGCGGATTCGCCCCAGCTTGAAATACGTATCTGACAGCGTATCCTGCAAAAACACCGAATCGGGGTCATGTGTGATGGCTAGCTTGTACTGCTCGATCGCTTGCACGGCCAACTCAGGCCGGCCATACTGTTCGGCCGATTCCTCATACAAATGGCCGAGCGCAAAATGGTAATAGGATTGGGCCCGCTTGCCGGTTTCACCTGCCGGTTGCGGAGTCAGAGGAGCATTCCCTTGCGACGGTGTTGTGGATGGGCCACCGACTCCTGTGGGCGCACTCGAGGGCGTCGTTTCAGGAGCGGAATTGCTTTGGGCGACTGCAGCCGCAGAGCATGCGATCGCCGTACACAGTACAGCGGCTTGTTGCCATCTCCACCAAGAAAGGGGATTCCCTTTGGCGACACGATCCTTCGTCATTCGAAACACTACCTCGCACCTTGTGCCGCGGTCAACACGCACGGAAATGGAGCAATTCGGCCCCTTTTACTTGATTGTACGCCGGAACGCCACGCCGAGGGTCTCGAATTCGAGGCGAAAACGATACCGCAAGGGAACTTCCCTAGTGCCGGAAATGCCTCATTCCGGTGAAAACCATCGCGGTATTCAAGCGATCCGCGGCGGCAATCACTTCTGAGTCACGCACGGAACCGCCCGGTTGAATCACTGCTGTAGCCCCCGCTCCAACCACGACTTCCAGGCCGTCGGGAAACGGGAAGAAGGCATCGGAAGCCGCCACGCAGCCGTCCAGCGGCAAAATGGCTTTCATGGCGCCAAACTTCGCTGCATCCACCCTGCTCATCTGTCCGGCGCCGATGCCGAGTGTCTGCCCGTTTCGCGCGTAGACGATTGCATTCGATTTGACGTGTTTCGCTACCCTCCAGGCAAACAGGAGCGCGTCAATCTCATTCTGTGTCGGCGGACGTTTGCTGACAATTTTCAACTCACAAGCTTCGATCCGGCCGCAGTCCGCATCCTGCATTAACATGCCGCCGGAGACGTGCTTCATCACCGGCGCGGCCGGGGCTGGCTTCACCTCCACCAGTCGCAGGTTCTTCTTGGCGGAAAGAATCTCTTTCGCCTCAGAACTGAATGCGGGTGCGACAATTGCCTCCACAAACAACTTGACGATCTTTGCCGCCGCTTCGCCGTCCACCTCACGATTGATGCCGATCACTGCGCCGAAGGCGGACACAGGATCGCAAGCCAGCGCCTTTTCATAGGCTTCCACGATTGTCGCAGCCGTGGCGACTCCGCATGGATTGGTGTGCTTGATGATGGCCACCGCCGGGTCTTTCAACTCCTGGGCAAGTTCCCAGCAGGCATCCAAGTCGACCAGGTTGTTATAGCTTAGCTCTTTGCCCTGCAACTGGTGCAGCCCGGCAATGCCCGTTCCGCTGCCATTGGCGTACAAGGCGGCGCGCTGATGCGGATTTTCGCCGTAGCGCAATGACATGGCTTTTGGATACACCACACGTAATGTGGCGGGGAGCGGTTCGTCGCACGCCTTGGGCAACACTGCCGTAGCTGTTGCGGCAGGGGGATCCGCAGGCAGAGTTTCCAGCGCGTTCGCAATCGTCATATCGTACGCTGCGGTCAGCGCAAACGCCTTCTGCGCCAGCCGCCAGCGCGTGGCGCGGCTCAGTTGACCCTGGTTCGCCTGTAACTCATCTGTCAATGAGGCGTAGTCAGCGACGGAAGTCACGACCGCGACATCCTCAAAGTTTTTTGCCGCCGACCGCACCATCGACGGTCCACCGATGTCGATGTTCTCAATCACCTCGGCGAAGTGCACACCCGGCTTGTGCAGCGTAGCTTCAAATGCATACAGATTCACCACCACCATATCGATCGGCTGAATGCCATGCTCCGCCACTGCCTTTTGATGTTCCGCGTTGGAGCGGATATGGAGGATGCCGCCATGCACCTTGGGATGCAGCGTCTTCACGCGGCCATCCAGCATCTCCGGAAATCCCGTCAACTCGGAAATATCCAATACTGTCAGACCCGCTTCGCGCAGGGTGCGGGCGGTTCCGCCTGTGGATACCAGTTCGGCGCCATATTTGGTCAAGACGCGCGCAAATTCGACGATTCCCGATTTATCTGTGACGCTGAGCAGCACCCGCCGAATTGGCTTCATAGGCCTGAATGTCCTCGATTGAATGAAATGGAAGCAACATTCAGTTTAATGCAAGCATGCCAACCGATTTTTGCACCGGCAAACCTCAGGATCACACCCAGCTCCATAGTCGTAAACGGTCATTTGTATTCTGTCTTGCTGCTCGGTAGCCTGTAAGACAGATAAAGCGTTGTTGTAAAAGCGTTATCGCTCAAACTAGGGAGTTCGATCTGATCAATAA
>JAJZDO010000915.1 GCA_021805955.1 Acidobacteriota bacterium | reverse complement strand
GCGACGGTTGAGGCAGTACAGGTAAATGGTGCGGAAGGCCCCATCTGTCTTGAAGTCAGCAGGGGTATAAGTTAGCAGATACTGGCTTCTCAGCTCTTCTGAGATGCTGTTGAAGCCGTTCACCATGTCTTCCATCGAAGGCGGGAAAAACGCGCGACCACCTGTCGCTTCGGCCAGTTTTTTCAGCGAATCGTCGCCGCGTCCGCGGCTTGGCGTCCAGTTGGTGCTGATCGCGTAAATGATCGTCTCCGCGCGCTGACACATCTTGATCGCCTCATCGATATACACACGGCTCTGATTGTCATTTCCGTCGGAGATCACCACAATTGCGCGCCGCACCGGTTCCTGGCCGCGCGTCTGCGACAACTGTTTGTCACGACAAGCCGAGTACACCGCGTCATAAAGCGCTGTGCTACCGCCTGGACGCAGTTTGTCCACGCCCGTCTCCAGCGCATCGATGTTGTTTGTCCAGTCCTGGGTCAGGGTCGGGGTTGCATCAAAGCCCATCACAAAGGCTCGGTCCGCACGCGACCGCAGCACCTGAAGCAGAAATTGCGTCGCTGACTGCTTCTCGAAGTCGAACCGCTGACGAATCGAGGTACTTGCATCGATCACCAGACCGACGCGCAGCGGCAGATTGGTCTGCTGCATAAAGCTCGTGACCCGCTCCGGAGCCTTCTGGTCATCGAGCAGTGCGAAGTCGCTCAGCCGCAGATTCGGAATGAAGTCGCCGCGCTTGTTCGTCACCGTGAAGATGAGGTTCACCTCATTGACGTTGCGCACGATTTTGAAGCTGGAGCTTTGACCATCATTCGCTCCGCTCTGCGAAGCTGTACCAACAGGCGGCTGTCCGCCGACCTGCGTACTGGCTGGCTTCTGCGCGGTGCTCGTTGGCTGACTGCCAGAAGTGCCTGTTGTCTGAGCCGCGCTCGCAACCACCATCACGCCACATACTGCCGCCACTGTAAATCGTTGAATACTGCTTCCTATTGTCCGCATACTGTTCCTGATTCTATCAACCCGCCAGCGCCTTTGCCGGTCTGACTGGTCTCTGGGCAGAAGTACGTTTGCGGTGCCCGTCCAAACCTCCCAGGACTCGGTGGTTGGACAACCATACCCCTAAGATCGTACCTTTCACCAACATGCTCTGCGGGCAGCGCAATCGACTGTTCTTCGCCCGTTGCGTATTCAACTGAAATTTGCCGAGGTGTTTGATGATGCTCTCATTCTCCGGACTCTCTGCTTTGCTACGCGCGCGCTCCTGCAGTCTGGCCGCAACGCTCGCTATCGCATCCATTGCCGGTGGCGCCATCCCCGCGCTTCTGGCCGCAACGCCGGATGCGCGTCCGCCCATCACCAGCATCAGCCACCTGGCCACCTACGCGGCGGACATGCAGGCTACGGAGCACTACTACGTGGACAGCATCGGTGCCGTCCGCGCACCTGACCCGGAAGATCCGCACGGCGTACGCTACATGCTCAGTCCCACCCAGTTTGTTGAAGTGCTGCCCCTGCCCGCCAATGCCGGCATCAACCGCCTCGATCACACAGCGTGGAACACCACCAATGCAGAAGCCCTGCGTACCTACCTTTCGCATAAGGGCTGGAAGACGCCTGCACACGTCACCACGCTCACCGACGGCAGCCGCAGTTTCCGTGTTCATGATCCGGAGGGCAACCTCGTCGAATTTGTGCAGCCGTCGGCTCACCCACAGCCCGTTCACGCACCGCGCGCTATCGGCCACCACATCATCCACGTCGGGTTCATGGTTCACTCCCGCGCCAAAGAAGATACGTTTTACCGCGCGCTGCTTGGCTTTCGGCCCTACTGGTTTGGCGGCATGCACGACAACAAGATCGACTGGGTCTCGCAGCAGGTGCCTGACGGCCACGATTGGCTGGAATACATGCTCGTCAGCGGTCCATCAGGTAGCGGGATTCCCGCCACCATGACGCAGCAGGCGCTTGGCGTTCTCGATCATCTGTCCATTGGCGTCGTCTCCGTTCCGGCGGCTTACAAGATGCTTGCCGCCCAGAATCGCCTCACTGGCCACACCGACAAACACACGCAGATCGGAAGAGATGGCAAGGAGCAGTTCAACCTCTACGACCCGGATGGCATTCGTCTGGAGCTGATGGAGTTCCATGCAGTTGAAAAACCCTGCTGCTCGCCCTTCACCGCCCCTGACCCAAACCAGTAGCAAGTCTGAATGTGTCCAACAGGTCTCAATTCAATGCGCCACCTGAAAGCTGCGACTATTCCTTCGGGGAAACCGCAGCCGTCTTGCCAATAGAAGTCATACGCACTTGAAAGACTGAGGTAAACTGATTTTTCAAAGCAAGAAGTGGGATGGAGTCGCAGGATGATCGCCAGCACGTTCGACCTTTCGGGCAAAACAGCTCTGGTGCTCGGCGGCACCTCCGGCATCGGCCAGGCGCTCTCCCTCGGCCTGGCCAGTGCCGGGGCGGATGTCATTGCGTCATCACGCCGTGCTGCACAGGTGGCGGAGACTGCGGCGCAGATCCGTGCATTGCACCGGACAACACTTGAGTGCTGCTCTGACGTCACGGATCGTTCATCCCTGATGGCTCTCCGGGAGCAGATTCTCCATACCTTTGGCAAACTCGACATTCTCGTCAACTGCGCAGGCATCACCAGCCGCGCGCCTACGCTCGACTTTTCGGAAGCAGCTTGGAATCGCATTCTGGAAACCAATCTGACCGGCACGTTGCGAGCTTGTCAGGTCTTTGGCGAACCGATGCTTGCGCGCGGCTACGGACGCATTCTGAATATCGCCTCACTCTCGACCTTTGTCGCATTTCATGAGGTGGCCGCCTACTCTGCCAGCAAAGCCGCCGTTGGCTCGCTGACCAAATCTCTCGCGGTCGAGTGGTCGCGCAAGGGCGTTACCGTGAACGCGATCGCTCCAGGCGTCTTCCGCACGGACCTCAACGCCTCGCTGCTGGACAGTTCGCCGCGTGGTCAGGAGATTCTGCTGCGCACGCCGATCGGTCGCTTCGGCAAAACGGAGGAACTTGTTGGTGCCGCAATCTTTCTCGCCTCTGACGCCGCTTCGTTCGTTACAGGAGAGATTCTCGTTGTCGATGGCGGCTATCTTGCCAGCGGAGTGAATCAATAACCCTGACAGACAGCCACTCGCTGATCCAGCAGGTTTCCAACCAGAAGGCATTCAACTCCCGTGATGAATATCCACCCAACTCGCTCCGTCCGATTCGATCTCATCTCCCTAGGTGAAGTCATGTTGCGTCTCGACCCCGGTGAGAGCCGGATCAGCACCACGCGTGAGTTCCGCGCGTGGGAAGGAGGTGGCGAATACAACGTTGCACGCGGTCTGCGCCGCTGCTTCGGTCTGCGAACGGCCATTGTCACCGCGCTGGCGGATAATCCTGTCGGGCGTCTCATCGAAGACCTGATGTTGCAGGGCGGGGTCGCGCTCGATCACCTTCGCTGGGTTCCGTACGACGGCGTTGGTCGCTCTGTGCGCAACGGTCTCAACTTCACCGAGCGCGGCTTTGGAGTGCGCGCCGCTCTGGGCTGTTCGGATCGCGGACATACGGCAGTTTCGCAACTTCACCCCGGGCAGATTGACTGGGACGCAATCTTCGATCCGGCTCAGGGCGGAGGAGCACGTTGGTTCCACACCGGCGGCATCTTCGCAGCGCTCTCCGAATCCACGCATCAAGTCGCTCGGGAAGCGATGCAGGCAGCCCGGCGCCACGGCGTGATCGTCTCCTATGATCTCAACTATCGCGACTCACTCTGGAAGGCAATCGGAGGCAAGCAGCGCGCGCGTGAAGTCAACAGCGAACTGGCTCCGCTGGTCGATGTCATGCTGGGCAATGAAGAGGACTTCACAGCAGCGCTTGGTCTGGAGGTGGAGGGCGCAGAGAATCTCGAACACGCAAGTTTTGCTCTGGATTCATCTGCCTTCCGCGCCATGATTCAGCGCGCAGTTGCCACCTATCCGAACTTCCAGGTGGTCGCCACCACGCTGCGCAATGCGCGCACCGCCACCATCAACGACTGGAGCGCTATCGCCTGGCACAACGGTGCCTTTTACAACGCGATAACTCTGCCTGCTCTGGAAATCTTTGATCGCGTCGGTGGCGGTGACTCCTTTGCCTCCGGGTTGATCTATGGTTTTCTTGCAGACAAAGGCGCGCAGTGGGCCGTCGATTGCGGCTGCGTGCACGGAGCCTTGGCCATGACCACGCCAGGCGATACCACGATGGTCACTCTCAGCGAAGTTGAACGCGTCATGCAGGGCGGGTCCGCGCGAGTACAGCGTTAACTTCAATTTATTAATACACTTGGAGGATCAACTCATGCGCAAGACGGAAGTCCTCAGCCGTATCGCCCGCGAAGGCCTGATACCAGTCCTCCGTGCTCACTCCGCTGAGCAGGCGCTGGCCATTGCCAATGCGCTGGAGGCCGGTGGCGTCACGATTCTGGAGATCACCATGACCGTCCCAGGTGCTCTCGGGCTGATCGAGCAGCTTGCCAAAAGCTCAGGCGACCGCATCCTCATCGGAGCCGGCACCGTCCTGGATGCTGAAACCGCGCGTGCATCCATGCTTGCCGGCGCGCAGTTTGTCGTCAGTCCCGCGCTCGATCGCGCAACCATCGAAATCTGCCGCCGTTACAGCGTAGCCGTCTTTCCCGGAGCGCTTACACCAACGGAAGTACTTGCTGCCTGGCAAGCAGGAGCGGACGCGGTCAAAGTGTTTCCAGCAAGCGCAATGGGCGGAGCGCAATATCTCAAAGCCCTCAAAGCCCCATTTCCGCAGATCAACATGATCCCCACCGGCGGCGTATCGCTCAAGAATGCGTCGGATTTTTTCGAAGCCGGAGCCTTCGCACTGGGAGTTGGCGGCGAACTCGTCGATTCCAACGCCATTCGCGACGGTCAACCGGAAACGATCACCGCAAACGCCCGCAAATATCTGGAGATCGTCGCTGAGTTTCGTCAGCGCTGACTTTGTTGAACGTAATCCCTGCGTTTGCGCGCGGAGGGAGCCGATCAACCATCCTCAGCCTTGTCAGGACTGTAAATATCCCCCGGCAACGCCGGGGGATATACGGTGTGAGCCGCTCAAAGCGGCTTGAGCGGGGTCGCTAACGCGGCCCCGATGTGATTGGGACCGCCTTTCGGCGGCTACTTCCACATCTTCAGTTGGTCAGCCGCTTGTCCTCCACTTCCTGATTGCGGATATATTCGCGGATCGCCGTTTCGTCGCGTCCCACGGTTGACACAAAATAGCCGCGCGCCCAGAAATGCTGACCAGTGAAATTCTGCTTGTGTTCGCCGTACGTCCGTGCCAGATGAATCGCACTCTTGCCCTTGATGAAGCCCACCACTTCCGACACCGCATACATTGGGCGGAATCGAAAGCAGCATCTGTACATGGTCGGCCATCAGATGCCCTTCCAAAACCCGGCTCTCCTTCTGCTCGGCCAAACGCCGGAACACCTCGCCCAGATGCTGTCGCAGCCCTTCATACAGCACTCGGCGACGACATTTCGGGATGAATGATACGTGGTATTTGCACTCCCATACGGAGTGGCTTAGACTCTCCAATTGGTCCATCCGGTTTCTCCTTGGCGTGTGCTTTGGTCGGCTCACATCTGGAGTTTCCTGCATGGACTCCCGTAAATGTCAAACTGCTACTGCCACCCCGACAGAGCCGGGGAATCTCCTCAACCTTTAGGATATTCAGCGTCGCGCTCAGGATTTTTTCTCGAAACCGTCCATCGCCTGCGTCTTCAGGATTTTCCCACCCTCTTGAATGACATAGAGCTTGTTCGCGGCCAGCGACTTCAAGGTATCCACGGTGCCGGAGGGCCAGCGAATCTCCAGCGTATCGACTGTCTTTGCCTGGTCGAGGCCAAAGTGAAGGCGGAAGTCGTTCTGCGAGTAGTAGCTGCCTCCGGAGCGCACTTCGTCGATCAGCAGCATGGGTTTGAGTGCCTTGGGATCGACCTGCGCGGTGAGTTTGAGCTGCGCACCGATGCCGGTGCGATTGCTCTTCGTGCCGACCAGGCGAATCTTGATCCAGTTGCGCTTCCAGGTCGAGTCGCAGCGCAGCAGTTGCGGCATGGCGTTGATGCAGTTGACGACAACATCCATATCTCCGTCGTTGTCGTAGTCGCCAAATGCGCAGCCGCGAGCTGGGGCCGCGGTTGTGATGCCCGGTCCGCCTTCTTTGGTCACTTCTTCAAACTGGCCGTTGCGCAGGTTGCGATAGAGATATTTGTGCTCGGCGTAGGGTGCGTCGATGGCCGTCCCATCGACCTCCGGATAGACGTGGCCGTTGGAGATGAGAATGTCGAGCCAGCCATCGTTGTCCATATCAAAAAAACCGACACCCCAGCCCAGATAGCGCGTGTTCACGCCCAGTCCAGAGAGATACGTGTGATCCTCAAAGGTGCCGTCGCCTAAATTCTCATAGAGTGAATCCGTATCGCCGGCAAAGTTCGTCTTCACGATATCCATCTGACCGTCCCGATTGAAATCTCCAATGGAGACGCCCATTCCGGCTTGTGGCTTGCCGTCAGGCGAATACGCGATGCCCGCCTCGATAGCCACATCCTTGAATGTGCCGTCCTTCTGGTTCTGGTAAAAAGTAGCTGCGGTAGAATCATTGGCGACGTAAATATCCGGCCAGCCGTCGCCGTCCAGGTCGCCGACGGCGACCGAGAGTGCGTAGGTGCCGATAGCGGTATTCATGCCCGCCTTTTCGCTGACGTCGGTGAAGGTGCCGTCTCCGTTGTTGTGATAGAGGATGTTGTGTCCGCCTTCGAGTCCTGGCGGACCGCAGGCGACGGTGATGCCTTTGTAGGAGCAGCCTGCATCGGCTGGGTCGGGCGCGGTCTTGATGTCGAAGTCGATGTAGTTGCCGACGAAGAGATCGAGGTGGCCATCGCGGTCATAGTCGAGAAACGCGCAGCCTGAGTTCCAACGCAGCTTGGACTGCATCAGGCCAGCTTCTTTGGTCACTTCGGTAAACGTGCCATTGCCGTTGTTCCGGTAAAGCGCATTCTGGCCGTAATAGCTGAGAAAGAGATCGTTCCAGCCGTCGTTGTTGTAATCGCCAACACAGCAACCCTGTCCCCATCCAGAGCGTGCCAGTCCGGCCTTCTGCGTCACGTCGGTGAAGGTGCCGTCACGATTGTTCTTGAAGAGATGGCAGATTGGCTCCTGCCCCTTGGGGAAGCCATCGATCCGCCAGCCATTAACGAGGAAGATATCGAGCCAGTCATCCTGATCGTAGTCATAGAATGCGACGCCGCAGCCGGTGGTCTCCAGCAGATATTTATTTTTGTGCTCATTGCCATAGATCGTCTTCACGTTTAGGCCAGACTCGCGCGCGACATCGAGGAAGCTCAGTCCGAGTGGCGTGCCCGCGATGGGCGAATGAAGGCCGCCGGTGGCTTCGCGAATCGGTGCGTCGTAGGCTGGGCGGGCCATGCCAGCAGCAGGCGCCTGAGCTTGCTGAGCAAACAACGGGCGAGCCAGCGACAGCACGTCTTCCAGAGACAGCACCATCGCCGTGCGCGAGAGCGAACGGAGAAAACCTCTGCGGGAAAAAGTCAATCTACACTCCAGAGGAACCGGCGGACGGTAAGGGACCGGATCACGCCTTGCAGTATACCGGCTGCAGAGGTGCACTAACCCTCCATCGAAGGGTGGAGATCACGCCAAATGGTTACCGATTGATTTCCCTGCAAACATGAAGTTACCAACTTTTTGCCGAACGTGTTGTGGTACTGTCGCAGCGTAGTTCAATCACTCTCTTAGAGGTTCACCATGCAATATGCTCGCATGTTACCACTCATCGCAATTGCAGCCTTTTCGATCCCACTTTTAACCGGATGTGGGGGAAATGTGCAAGTCGGTGGCGAATTTAGCTGCGGGGGGGAATCCTTGCACGTATGGAGGACATGCTTCTGCAACAATCAACTTTGATGTACCCGCGCTGTCT